>CAZEYK010000040.1:0-10648 GCA_964516055.1 uncultured Gammaproteobacteria bacterium | reverse complement strand
ATATTGTTGCTACAGCTGCTGAGCCTACCGTTTTTTATGATTTAGAGGATGATCTTTCATATTCTTCTGGTTCATTAACCATTACCACGGGTAATACAGTGTTTGTTTCTGGGACGTTAAAATTGACCGATGGCTATTTAAATGGGGGAACTGTTGTTGTGGATGGTGGCGTTGAAACAACCGCTCCGTCTGGAGGGTCAACTCGCATAGAATTAATTGGTGATGCTACTCGAACGATTAATTTAAATTGGTATGTACCAGAATTTTATATCGATGCTCCTAATGTAACGGTGGTTGCCTCAGGTTTACTTATATTTAGTGAAGAGTTGACACTCGTCCAAGGATCAATGGTGTTTGGTAGTTATGATGTTACGGTTAGTAAAACATTTATCCAAAGTGGTGGAACCATTACGGATACTTCAGGACCTCTATCCTTTAGTGGTGCGGCAACGTTTTCTGGTGGATCATTTAGTGCGGGAACTGGGGCAATTACCTATTTATCGGCGCTTATCTTTAGTGGAGGATTGGTTGATTTTGGTGATACTTCTGGAATAACTGGTGGATCATGGACCACTACTGTGGTTATTAGTGGAGGAACGGTCACCTCTACTGCGAATGTTTGGTCTCTTGGTGCATCTGGTAATCCTGCTTTTGATATACAAAGTGCTGCAAGTTGGATTCATAATGGGGGTACTCTCGCGCTTACTCATAACTCTAATGGAACTCCCTATCTTAATACTGAAAATGGGGTAACCACAACATTTGGTGGGTTAACTATTGCCACGGCTGGTTTTCCTGTATATACAAATGCTGGTGATAATATTGAAATTACTGGTGATCTTACTATTTCTGGTGGAAATTTATTAGGTTCGGCAAATATTGCCTTACGTGGGGATTTTATTCATTCATCTGCTGCTGCTTCTACGCAAAAAATTGAAATGATTGGTGATGCTGATCAGGGGATTAACATTAGCGGCGGCAGTGGTGCGGCGTATGATGGGGATCTTACTATTAATAAATCTGGGGGGAAGGTTACTGTTTCTTCTACTATTACTTTTAACGCCTCAAATCAAGATTTTATAGTGACGAGTGGAACACTGGATACCAATGGCTATAGTATGACGGTAAGTGGAAGTGGTGGATTGTTTACTTTTGCCGATGGTATAACGATTCGTATGCGTGGCGGTGAAAGCCTTACTACTCCTTCTTTTGCAGGTACTGTTACGGGGATAATGTATGGTACAGGTGGAAACATTCTTAATTTGTCATATACAGATTTAATAATTAATGGAGAAGCTGGAAGTGTCTTCCCACTTACGAGTGATTTGTCTGTTGCAAATGATCTTAGTATTACTAGTGGATCATTGTTTACTAATGGGAGCGCCATTACTGTGTCGGGTGTTTTTTCAAATGACGGTACGTTGCAACTTGTTGGTGGAGAAGATCTTTCATTTACGAATGATACTGATTCTGGAACGGTGGAATATATTGGTGATGGCGATGGGTTGCCTGATTCGTTTACACTTGTTGATATACCATATTATAATTTGATTGTGAGCACGACAGATGCTACCGATACTATTTCTTCTACAGGAACTATTATTGGAACGTTAACTGATGGTCTTGAATTATATTGGACATTTGATGAAACGAGTACGGGGGCTACTGTTGCTGATAGTAGCGTTAATGGTAATGATGGTGCTCCTGCTGGAGCTACCGGAGGAAATAATAAACCACAACCAAGTACAAATGTTCCGAGTGTTAATTTTAGTGATCCACGAAGTTTAGATTTTGATGGAACTGATGACGAAGTTGTTATTTCTGCTATTTCCCAGCTTCCTGCTTCTGGTGATATCTCTGTTGCCTATTGGGCATATCGTGAAGGTTCCCCCCATGATGCATTTGCTATTACGGCCGATGTGGGGACTAATGTTCTAAGTCCTTTTGGTTGGTATAATAATAGTTTTAATTTTGGAAATGGTTCTACATATCAATATCCTATTACTGTAACTCTTGGAGCTACACAGAATACTTGGGTGCATCTTGTGTTTGTTCTTGACACTGTAAATAATAAACTTCGTCAATATGTAAATGGAACATCGGCTGATAATATTACAACAACAATTGATCCTTCTCCTCTTAATACGAGTGAATTTCGTGTAGGACGAGGAAGTTTCTCTGATTCTTTTGCTGTGGAATTTGATGGAAAAATTGATGATATGCGGGTGTATAGTCGTGCATTGACTGCTGATGAAGCAGCTTCTTTGGCTAGTGGGGATAATGATAATGGAAGTTCGGTAAGTATTACGAATGTAGATGTTAATGGTTCTTTGACTATCCAGAGTGGAACATTTAATGCTCCATCAGGGACGTTGTATATTGCTGGAGATTTTACGAATAATGGGACATATATTCATGATAATGGAACAGTAGTTTTGGATGGAGGAAATCAAACTATTGAAGGGGCTACAACGTTTTATAACATAACTAAAAATGTTACTTCTCCATATAGTTTGACGTTCCCTGCTGGAGTAACAAATGTTGTTTCTGCAACTACCACCTTTACGGGAACTTCTGGAAATTTACTTACGTTGCAAAGTAGTAGTGCTGGAAGTCCTGCCACTATAACGTTTGAAGGGATTGATGATTTTTCTTATTTGAATGTTATTGATATTACCAATAATGATGCTAGTTCTGCAGATTGTTTTACGGGATGTGTGGATGGTGAGGGAAATACTGGATGGGCATTTACCAATAATATTGCCCCTACCTTAACTTCACTAAGTGCGTCAGCCATTAGTGGCATAAATGGTCCTGTTACTATTTCACAAATTGTTGATGATGCTGATGATGATAATTTGCAACTTATTGTGGAATATCGATCAGGAGATTGTTCTGCATATAGTTCACAAAGTACGACTACCTTGTCATCTACTGTTACAGCGACTAATGGTCAGGGGAGTATTACCGTGGATAATAATGATAGTAATGGGAGACAAGTGCAGGTAATAGATACGGCAAGTGGGGCTAATACGGTGGGTATTACGTGGCAATCAAAGCTTGATGAGCCTACTGGAAATGGTGGCTATTGTGTATTTGTTACTCCGTATGATGGGGTTGAATCTGGAACAACGGTGTCTACCACGGTGTCTCTTGATAACGTATCTCCAACGGCTCCTGGAGATTTAACGATCGTGTCAACGTCTACGGATGCGGTAGAGGTTTCATTTGGGAGCGCTTCTGTTGAACCAAACTTTGCGGAGTATAAGATTTTTTATAAACAAGGATCTTCTGGTGTTACGGAAAATGATACTGGTCTTACCTCTAGTTCTGATGCAAATTTGGGGAGTCGGACGTATAATGGTGCTTCAACAACGACGATTAGTGGTTTATCTTCAGCTACCCATTACGTGATGAATATTTTTGCCTATGATACCAATGGAAATACCACAACGGCATCATCAGAAATATCTTTTTATACATTGGCTGATCCTGTTTCAAGTCTTGCTGCTAGCAATGCGACGGATACGTCTACGTTACAATTTTCATTGAGTTTCACTGCAACAAATCAAACAGGAATACGTATTGATCGGGATAATGGGTGTGATGATTCGTTTGATGTTACGCTTTATGATAGCTCTACTGCTTTGCTTGATTCGCCACTTGTCACATCGACAAACATTACGGCAAATACGTGTTATGTGTATCGTTTTCAGTCTTATAATGATGATGGGGTATTGAATACTGATTCTGTTGCAACAACAAATCAAATTACTTCTCCTCCGGGACAACCACAAAATGTTACTGCGGTAAATACTGACAGTACAGAAATTTTGTGGGGTTGGGATGCTGTTACAGGGGCAACCTCTTATAATGTCTATAGTAGTCCAACAGGAACATTGCTTGGTACTGTTTCTTCTCCCACAGTTCAATTGACTGTGTCGGGGTTAAATCCAAATGCTACTTATGGTATTGTGGTTCGTGCTGTGCATTCTACTAATGGAGAAGGTATCGCTTCTAGTGAGGCCACCACTGTTACTGATGCCAGTATTCCTAGTAATCTTTCTCAAACTAACCAAACGGCAACTGCTATGCGCTGGACATGGGATAACGATGGGCAGGCATCATTTTTTGCTCGAGATAAAAATAATACTAGTGATAATTCGGGTATTACCACCAATCCTTATTGGGATCAAGGTGGTTTATCTGCAAATACTGCGTATACGCTTGCGGTTCGTGCTCGAAACTCTGAAGGGCAAGATACCTCTTTTGCTGAGTTAACTCGATATACTTCTCAAAATGATCCAACGGGTATTTCTTTTTCTGGTGTTGGGAGTGATACGTTAACTATTACCGCAGGGGGAAGTTTTCCAAATAATGGAGTTGCTTCTTCATTTATTCGTTTTACTAATTCTACCATTAGCACGGTACAAGATGTGACAAGTGGACAAGATTGGACACAAACAGGATTGTCACCAAATACTCCATATATTTATACCGTTACGGCGTTTAATGGAGATGGTGATCAAACCGCAATTAGTACTAGTTCTGCACAATATACATTGGCTACAACACCAAGCCAGCTAACGATTGGTGACACTATTACGTCAACAACACTTTACGTAACTATTAATACAAATGGTAATCCTACGTCTACCACCTATGCCTTGTATAGTTCTGGAAATGAACAATATATTGATGCAGATGGATTGTTTACTGATACGCCGGTATATCAAACTACTTCAACTTGGGGCAGTTCAATTGCTGTTACGGGGTTAAGTGCCAATACATGGTATCGTTTTCAAGCTGCTGCAAAGAATGCTGTTGATGAAGTGACCAGTTTATCTACTATAACTGATTATGTGTTTACTGATGTTGCTACGTCTACGTATGTTGTGGCTACGACAACGAGCCAAGCAACAACAGGTGGATATCGATTTATTGTTGCTGATGGGTATCCTGGTTCAGATGTTAATCTTCAAGATGTAGATGTACCAAGTGATATTACGGATACAGAAGATGTCTCTATTGATTTCACTAGAGTGTTAAGTGCTAATACGGTGGTTATTGGACAAGAGTTAGTTGTTACTAGAGATTCTGGTTCAGGTATTTATTATTTGACGATTCCTGCTGGAACAATTATTACTGCTGGCAGCGGATGGAATGGACAGATGCTTGTGCCTACTGTTCGTGCATTAAACAGTGTTTCCTTGCCATCTGGGCAAGCGGGAGATATTGAAAAAGTTATTGAAATTGGTTTTTCAGGAATTATTTTGACACTTAGCCAGGCTGCTAAGATTGTTCTTCCAGGACAAACAGGAACAACCCCTGCCTTTTCAAGTGGAGAAAGTTCTTCTGTTATTTCTACGGAGTGTCTTAGTGCGAGTGATTCCAGTAATATTTCTGGAGATGGAGAATGTTATTTTGATGATGGGACAGACATGATTATTTGGACAAAGCATTTTACCGATTTCTTTGTCTTTACTCCAGATGAAGCGAGTGCTGATAGCGCTAATAGTAGTTCAGGTGGTGGTGGGGGAAGTGCCTCATTTATTTCTCGTGGTTCTGCTCAATTATTTAATAATGTAAAAGCAATTCTTATTAATAATGGGGATCGATTTACCAGAGATCGTCGAGTAAAAGTATTGTTGAATGTATTGGGAATAGAGTCTGTCGCATTTTCGTATACGCCTGATTTTGCTCATTCTTCATATATTCCGTTTTCTTCTTTATTTGATATTACTCTTTCTGCTGAACAAGGATTAAAGAATATTTATGTAAAATTTCGGTCATATACAGGACAAACGGTGACTGACTCAGCAAGTATTACCTACATTCCACGGAGTGATACTCCTGTTGATCAGAGTGATGTTGTTGTTTTGCCAGATATTGATCCGTTACTGGGTAAGGTGCTAGAGAAAGTCCCACCAAGTAGTGATACCCCTATTGTTGATGATATTTTGGTTGATGAAGATACCCCTATTGTGGAACCTTCAGTAGAAGATTCTGTGCAGGAGGATCCTATTGTAAAAAAAGAAACACCTGCAACAGTTTGTCCATTAGCTATTGGTTCTGCATATAAAATTGCAGGGAGTCCTGGCATATATTACATTGATGAAAGAACGGATACTGATATTCGATGTCAAAAACGTATATTTTTGAATTCTACTATTTATTTCAGTCATTTTGATTCTTGGAATGATGTTAAACTTACTACTTCTGACATTCTTGAAAAAATTCCTTTTCATTCACAGCCATATATGCCGTATGGCCCAAAGCTTACTATCAAAGAAGGGGATTTATTAAAAACTGATTCTCGTCCAGAAGTGTATTTGATTCAATCTTTTGATCGGTATTGGATTGGTTCTGGAGAGTTATTCTCTTTACTTGGATTTTCTTGGGGTGATATTCGTACCGTCTTAAAGAGTGTTCTTGAAACATTTGATTATGGGGGAGCCATAACGGAGGATACGCTTGATTTGTATTACATTAATTAAGGTATTTTTGAAGTGAAAAACGACTGTGGAATATTCTGCCATGGTCGTTTTCTTATTGATTTTTTCCCTGTATTGAGCTAAAGTATAGATATGAAAGAACTGCATGATCGATTACAACAACTCTACACAAAAATTCAATCTGTATTGGGTTTGCTTCGTATTGATGAAAAAAAAGAGATCGTTACAAAACTTGAGCAAGAAATGCAAATGCCTTCATTTTGGGAAGACCAAGAACGGGCAAGAAAAGTAAGTACTCAGCATGAATCGTTAAAAACGCAGATTGATTTTTGGAAAGGAATGTATGATGAAGTTATCTCTTTGATGGAATTTGCCAAGGCACTTGATGATGCTCCTGATGATTTGTTGGCTAAAGAAATTGAAGAACGTGGTGTTTCACTTGAAAAAACATACGCCTCTTCTGAATTTTATGTTCTTATGGATGGAAAGTATGATGATCATGCGGCTATTGTTTCTTTGTATGCGGGAAGCGGCGGTACTGAAGCGCAAGATTGGACAGAAATGCTTCTTCGGATGATAACACGATTTTGTGAGAAAAAAGGATGGATGGTTACCTTATTAGATGAAACTCGAGGAACAGAAGCTGGTATAAAATCGGTGATGCTTCGTGTGGAAGGGTCATATGTATATGGTCATTTGAAATCTGAACAAGGAACGCATCGATTAGTGCGCATTTCTCCATTTGATGCGGAGGGTATGCGTCATACTTCGTTTGCTAATATTGAAGTTATTCCAGAAATTGATCATGATGAATTGGTTATTGATCCAAAGGATTTACGGATTGATACGTTTATGTCTGGGGGGAATGGTGGACAGAGCGTAAATACTACTTATTCGGCGGTACGAATTGTGCATATTCCTACGGGAATTACGGTGAGTTGTCAGAATGAAAAGTCTCAACAACAAAACAAAATTATGGCAATGCGTGTGTTGCAATCACGATTGCAACTGAAAAAAGATGAAGAAGAGGAAAAAGAACGGCAGGCTATTCGTGGTGAAGTAAAAGCCGCCGAATGGGGGAGTCAGATTCGTTCATATGTGCTGCATCCGTATAAAATGGTAAAAGATATTCGGACCCGTTATGAAGTAAGTGATCCGGATGCTGTGCTTGATGGAGATTTGCAAGGATTTGTGGAAGCCTATTTACGCTGGAAGAAGGAAAAACAGGTGTCATAACGTATGTCTCATGTAATATTTTTTTATGATGACTATTGTTTCTGAACAACAAGTCGTTGTTTCGGATATAGTTCAACAATTGAAAGAAGGAACGGTGATTGTTTATCCAACGGAGACGTGTTATGGACTTGGTTGTGATGCAACAAATCAGGATGCTGTTGATAACATATTTCAGATTAAGAAGCGGCAACGGGAAAAAACATTGTTGGTTGTTTTTCCAAATATTGATATGATTAAAATATATGTATCATGGACGCCAACATTGCAGAAGCTTGCCGATTTGTATTGGCCTGGACCGTTGACTATTGTTGCTCCGTTGTATCATCGGGGTTCTCTTGCTGATGGCGTAGTGGCTGATGATAATACGATTGCTTTTCGGGTAAGTTCGTATCCATTGGTTTTTTCTATTTCAGATACATTAGGGTTGCCACTTATTTCAACGTCAGCAAATATTTCTGCAGAAGAGAGTTCGTATGATGTTAAGAATATTATAAATACGTTTGCGGATCAGGAATATCAACCAGAACTGTTGATTGATGCGGGATCTTTGCCTCATCATAGCCCATCGACAATTGTTCGAGTGGAAGGAACGGCCGTATCTGTGATTCGGCAGGGAGAGCTTGTGGTTATGTAATATGTTTTGTTGTTTTGTATGAGGTTTGGTATTATGTACCTATAATAATATATATATGCGGAATTTTTTTAAGCGAATGTTTGGTGAAGGATCTCCTCCTGTAGAAACGCCAGTTTTGAAAGATAGTAAAGATGTTTCTCCCCCAAAACAACTTTCTCGACGTGATTTTTTGAAGGGAATGGCTGCCGCTACTATATTAGCCGCAGGAACAGGGGCTACGGTGGATTCGTTTGTTGGAGCTTCTGAGAAAGAATCCAACGCGTCTGAAATATCAAAGGAAGCATTTCTTGAACAATTTGCAGCAATGAAAGAGTGGATACAGCGTTATGTAAAAGATGCTGAAAATATTCATCAGATAAAAAGTCAACATACTCAAAAACGTATTCGTGAGGATTTTTTGTTATCATTTAAGGATGTGTTACCTGGGCTTGTTCAGGCGTCTTTTGTTCATCAGAAAGCGATGGTGTTTTATCGATTACTAAGTAGCGTTGATTGTCAGGGAGTTGTGATGGCAGGAGTGGCCGCATTTGGAGAAAAACAAGATGGGACAAAAGAATCTGGTACAAAGTTGTACAACAAAATGCATGATTATTTACAAAGTGATAAATTGACGCAGACGATTATGCGTAATAAAGTTATTGGTGATCAGGGAAAAACGGCGTTAGTACAGGAAGACCATACGTTATATGAAATTGCTCATTTGCGAATGCATGTGTCTGATTATTTACCAGAAGATTTGTTCCTTGATGAATTGGATCCTCGTTTTGGGCATGCGTTGTATATTGAACAAAATAGAGAGGCACTGGATGCATATCTTCAGCCAGAGGGAGATCATTATGAAGGAGGAAAACATCTCGGGTGGGCAGCTCCTGATATGCAACAAAAAGTTCGTGCTGTTTGGAAAGATAAAGACGTGCGTGTGTTGTTACAAAATGATCAGTATGATTTTACGTTAAAAGAGGCTATCAATATTGTAAAGTCGGTTGTTCGGTATCAAGAACATCATCCTGAGAGTGCTGTGCAATCTGTTGATATTGTAAAAAAACTTATTGAGGCAAGGAAACAGTTCGATATGGAAACATTCCTTTCTGCCGATATTGATCATGTGGTACTTATTTCAGATGATGATCCAAATCATTATGGATATTCTACCTATTTGCAAAAATTTATTACGGAAGATATTGGGATGAATCCACATAATGTAACACGAGTTGATGCGCTTGATCCACGGTATAAAAATCAACCATTATCAGAAGTATATTTTTCTACTATTTCAGACACGTCTGGTTCTTTGCGTGTATTTATTAATGCGCACGGTTCAAAAGAAGGGTATATTGCGCTTCGATCAGGGAAGGAAAAATTGACAGCAGAAGATTTTGCGTTTGCCTTACTTATGCGTCTTGATAATGAATTTGTTCGTACGGGATTTATTACTGATAGTACTTTAGATCAGGTAACGTTTGCTATCTCTTCTTGTCATGGATATGAATTTATTGAAAAGATTATTGATACGATGAATAATTTGTATTCTGAAGAACGATCTGCTGAGGACGGAAAAACATTGCAGGAAAAATTTGGTGGTAAATCTTTATCTGCATTTGGTCTTCCTCGTATTGTGACAACTTCACAGGAAGGAAGTTTTTCTTATGGAAATCCGTTTGTCGATACACTGGAAAGTCAGAAAAAAGGTGTTTTATTGGATTTTCATCAAGGATCAAATATTTTATCAAATACCTTTTTTCGTCGTGTGCAAGATGAAGTGGGGGCGTATACTGATCCTGTATTATTTACTGGCTTTGAGGGTGAAATAGCTGCGATTGCTGCTACTGAGGGTACGAATAATAGTTCTTCTCCTGTATAGTGAATATTTTATACATTTTTTTCTGGTAGATAGTATTTTGTGTTATGGTATTTCGAGATTTATTTTTGCTTGTTGTGTCTGCTGCTTGTTGCTCAGCAGTTCTTTTTTTTCAGTGGTCTGAAACGATGCAACTGTATGATGAACTATATGTGACGAGTTATGTATTGTCTGATGGTGTTACGGTTTCTTCAAAAATAACTGCTACACGAAAAGATGCTCCGCTTTTTGTAAAAGGATTATATCTTACAGCATATTCTGCGGCATCTTCTAAAAAACGTGCAGAAATTATTTCGTTAATTGATAAAACAGAATTAAATGCGGTGGTGATTGATATTAAAGATTATAGTGGGTATGTGTTGTATGATAGCCAGGTATCAATTGCAAAAGAGTTTGGGCTAGTTGATGATCGTTTGGGTGGCGTTGCGGCATTGGTACAAGAATTTCATGATCACAATATTTATG
>CAZEYK010000039.1:0-10861 GCA_964516055.1 uncultured Gammaproteobacteria bacterium | reverse complement strand
AAATTTAAAAAATTCGCAAAAGCACTCCTATTGATTGAGTCTCAAAAAGATATGGAAAATTTTTTGCGTGATGTGGCCACGCTTGAAGAACTTGATGCTCTTTCTAGCCGATGGGAGGTAGCTCAAATGATTGACAAAGGTATTGCCTATCGAACAATTGCAGAAAAGACGGGAGTCAGCACAGCAACAATTACTCGTATTGCTCATTGGCTACGCCATGGCGAAGGTGGCTACCAAGCGACTCTTGATACCTCGCACTAAGCACTTCCTTTTCCTCTTTTTATACGTCCGTATTCATGCGGATGTTTTTTATTATCCACATGCGGATCTTGACATATGTATTTATTTGTTTTATTGTGTTAATACATTACTACAATATGCTTTATACTATTACCACAATTTGTCATCATCATATATTTCTCAGGTAACCCTTTGATGAACATCTTTGTGTTACTTGAGATAATCGCTTTTACCCAGCGATTTTTTATTTATATTATGTATTGTCTATGAAAAAAAATATGTTATTTATTGGCGGAACCCACGGCGATGAATCTATTGGCGTTACTGTACTAAATTCTCTTGATTACCCTCGTGATTCATTTGATGTTGTGGTGGGTAATCCTCGTGCACTCGCAAAAAACACTCGATTTACTGATTGTGATTTGAATAGATCTGCTCCTGGAAATTTATCTGATGTTCTTTATGAAAAACGACGAGCGGCAGAACTTATTGCTCTGTCTTATAATTACCAGTACACCATTGATATTCATGGAGCAAAGAATGATATGGGGACCTTTATTATTCTCACTAACCCCACAAAAGAAAATTGGCAATTGGCAAGCTTATTTTCACAGATTGATCGAATTGTGGTGTGGCCAAGCATTACTCCAGAAATGCAATATCCTCTAAGTGAATTTTTTTCTTGTGGATTGGAAATTGAATGCGGAAAAAAAGATGCTGTTGAAACGGCACAACAACTTGCCCGTATATTAACCACATTTCTTGATGAGTATGATACGTGTGATATGAGTGATGCCGCGGTAACACAACGACTTGCACAAAAAGATCTTTTGCTGCTGTATGGCAAACAACCCCGAATTGATGGATTGGCATTAACTTCATTGAATGAATTTGAACAAACAACGATTGATGGGGAAATATTTTATCCTGCATTTATTGCCACATATCCATATGCAGATGTGCTTTGTTACAAACTCAAAACGTGTCCTAAAAGTGCTTTGCCTTTTTGATCCTTTTTCCATCTGGTAGTGACTGATGGGAAGAACAGTGCGTTCTTTCCACCGTCTCTATGAGATGGTATCTACTCAAGGAGAACAATCATGAAGATTCGAACACGTCTCACGCCTGATCGGGAATGCCTGATTGGGTTGTATCAGGAGGCTTTTGCTGAACCGCCCTGGGTGGAACAGTGGAGCTACACCGATGCTGCCATGATGATCGACAATGACCAACTTTCCTGGTGGGTCTCGGTAGACGAAACTACCCGTGTCACTGGATTTGTGGCGGGAGTGGTGTTGCCGTACGATGAACTGCGCTGCCTGTTTGGGCTGCCTGAATCGGAGCACACCTCCACCATCATGACTGCCTATCTCGCAGAATTGGTGGTCGACAGCCGCAACCGTCGCCAAGGGATTGCTCGAATGCTGACCACGGCGTTCTTGCGTTCTGCGCAGGAATCTGGTGCCGGGCAATTTCTGGTGAGGACTAAGCCGGGAACGGGAAACTACCCGTGGTATACGCGTACGCTCATCGCACGCCATACCTACGAGGACGGTCGAGTGCTGTTCTCGTGTGAGGGAATTCCGAGATCGCTGTAATCTTCATGTCCGTGCGTACTTCTCCGCACGGACAATCCCCTGTGTCTTGCAAGACAGATTGAATAAAAAATCGCTAAGTATTCTCCTTGGTGATTTTTTATATACGTATACCATATAGTAGGGATTGGATTGACTCATACGCAATCATCTGCTACGCTGTGGGGTGCGAGAAAACGCCGCTTTACCATTAGATTACCCTTATGAGTACTCCCCAACCTAGGACAAAAAAAAGACGCATTGAAATCATGTCTCCGGCAGGATCTTTTGCTGCCCTTTCTGCCGCTATCAAGGCAGGGGCTGATTCTGTTTATTTTGGTGTTGACCAGCTAAACATGAGAGCTCGTTCTGCCAATTTTTCTTTTGATGACCTGCCAAAAATTGTTGCGCAATGTCAGGAAGCGGGAGTAAAAACGTATTTGACACTTAATACCGTATTGTACAATCATGATATACAACTCATGAAACAAATTTGTGATAAAGCAAAAGAAGTTGGCATCACGGCGATTATTGCTAGTGATTTGGCCGCTATTTCTTATGCACATTCTATTGGAATTGAAATACACATATCAACGCAACAGAATGTCAGTAATTTGGAATCAGTGCAATTTTTTTCCCAATATGCTGACGTGATTGTTCTTGCCCGAGAGTTAACTCTTGCTCAAATTAAACATATTTGTGATGGTATTGTTTCAGAAAATATTAGAGGACCAAAAGGAAATCTGGTTGAAATTGAAATCTTTGCCCATGGGGCTCTTTGCGTTGCTATTTCTGGAAAATGTTATATGAGCCTTGCGACGTATAATTCTTCTGCAAATAGAGGCGCATGCAGACAAAATTGTCGACGTTCTTACAAAGTAATTGATGAAGAGACCGGAGTAGAATTGCAGGTCAATAATAAATATATCATGTCACCAAAAGATCTTTGTACTATTGGTTTTATTGATAAAATTATTGATGCTGGCGTTATTGTCCTTAAACTTGAAGGACGTGGTCGCTCACCAGATTATACGAGAACTGTTACTGCTTGCTATAGTGAATCCGTTGATGCATATTTATCTGGAACATATACAAAAGAAAAGATTGATCAATGGATTGCTCGATTAGAAAAAGTATATAATCGTGGCTTTTGGCATGGCGGATACTACCTTGGGAAAAAGATGGGCGAATGGAGCGGCGCATACGGATCTCAGGCAACAACAGAAAACATTTTTGTGGGACAAGCAACAAAATATTATGCAAAATCTGCTATTGGAGAATTTTCTGTTGAAACAAAACAAGTCTCTGTTGGGGATACCTTACTGATTACAGGACCTACAACCGGTGCAATAGAAGTGCCCGTTGAAGAAATGTATGTTGATGAGAAGCCTGCAATGGTGGCAAAAAAAGGACAAATCTTTACGATGCCAATAGCTGAACGAGTGCGAAAAAGTGATAAAATTTTTACGGTTATTAATAGAAATCCAGATGCCTAAAATTATTCATTTTCGTGACAATTGTATTGGATGTAACTCTTGTGTGGAACACGCTCCGGATTATTGGGATATTGAAGAGGATGGAAAGTCCACACTTGCTCGTGCAACGTATAAAGATGGCATTGGTATTCTTGATATTTGTGATGTAGAGGTTCCAAAAAATCTGCTTGCTTGCCACGATTGTCCTGTCCATATTATTCATCTGCAAGATGACAAAGGGAAAGACATACGCTAAAAAATATTCTTGATACAAAAAAATACCGATGGGAACACCATCGGTATTTTTTTTGTAAGGTTCTCGTCTGTTGCTCCCATTATTGGCTATAATGCCTATTCTGTTTATGTTTTAATTCATATATTTTTTGTGTTCCTTTACTAATTATTTTGAATAGGGCTACGTACATAATGAACATGAGTATGAAGCTCAATATAACCATTCCTTTTTCAAACCACGGTGGTGGACCATCTGGCAGTGATAGATGTGTGGGTGGCGCGGGAGGTGCAAGACAACGATTGTAGTCGAGTGGACCATGCTTTGCAAGAAAGCAATATATTTGTAAATCATGTTCTGTAAGCAAAACGACAGGAAAAAATGCAAGGTCTCTTGCTGGTCTCAGCGTTCTTTTTATAGGGAGTATTCCTGTTTTGATTGATATTGCGGCGTGTAGAATAATTAACAGCAGGACGGTTCCTATGGCGAGAATCCAGGGGTTTGTATATATTTTTTTCATATACTTTGGAAAACTGACGAACTGTTGTATTATACACGTTCTGATGAACTAGACTACTTTCATGACTATTACTGCCGCAAAAAATTCATTGAAACAATATTTTGGGTTTGATTCATTTCGGCCAATGCAAGAAGAGATCATCTCTCATGTTCTGCAAGGAAACGATGCATTAGTATTGATGCCTACCGGGGGAGGAAAATCGCTTTGTTACCAAATTCCCGGCATTGTTATGCCTGGTATTGTTATTGTTGTATCTCCACTTATCGCACTGATGCGAGATCAGGTGGAAGGATTACTAGCAAATGGAGTGGATGCGGCATTTTTGAATAGTAGCCTTCCTATTGAAGAACAGGCTGAGGTTGAACGAGCCGTAAAAAATGGCGAAATTCGCTTATTGTATGTATCACCAGAAAAATTAGTAACGCCGTATTTTTTATCATTATTATTTTCTCTTGACGTGTCTCTATTTGCGGTTGATGAGGCACATTGTATTTCAAGTTGGGGGCATAATTTTCGGCCGGAATATACGCAACTTGGTATGTTGAAGGAAAAATTTCCTAACATTCCAATCGTCGCGCTTACGGCAACGGCAGATACCATTACCCGACGAGATATTTTATGGCAGTTGAGGATACCTAAAGCAAAAACGTTTTTATCTTCTTTTGATCGACCAAATTTATCACTAACCGTGGCTCCTGGAAGAAAAAAATTTGATCGTATTTTGGATTTCTTGAAACAACGAAAAGATCAATCTGGTATTATTTATTGTTTGAGTAGAAAATCGACTGAGGACGTTGCAGAAAAATTGCAGCGCCAAGGATATAACGCCGCGGCATATCATGCAGGACTTGATTCATTTGAACGAACGAAACGACAAGATGATTTTATTTATGGTCGCACGGATATTATGTGTGCAACGATTGCGTTTGGCATGGGTATTGATAAATCAGATATTCGATGGGTGATTCATTATAATTTGCCAAAAAGTTTGGAGGGGTATTACCAAGAAATTGGGCGTGCGGGACGTGACGGATTACCAAGTGACACCCTCCTATTTTATAGTTTGTCTGATGTTATTATGCTCCGAAAATTTGCGGAAGATTCTGGGCAACGTGAGATTGAACTCGCAAAACTGACACGAATGCAACAGTATGCGGATGCCATGATTTGCCGACGAAAAATTTTGTTAAATTATTTTAGTGAACATCTCGATGAACATTGTTCGAATTGTGATGTGTGTCATAATCCGCCAGAACATATTGATGGTACACAGATTGCCCAAAAAGCTCTCTCTGCCGTGATGCGACTGAATCAAGAGGTGGGCGTGAATATGCTTATTGATGTGCTGCGTGGATCAAATCGGTTTGATATTATTGAACGCGGATACGATAACATAAAAACCTATGGCGCAGGAAAAGATTTATCTGTTGATGAATGGCAACATTATTTTTTACAGATGCTCAATCTGGGGCATGTTGCGATTGCCTATGATCAAGGAAATGTCATTCACATTACACCGCTTGGTGTAGAGATTCTCAAAGGGGCAAAATCTGTTCATTTTGTTTCACTTACCACGGCGGAAGCGAAAGCAAAAGAAGCCGATGTCCCTGTGAAAAAACGGACAAAACGACAGGATCGCGAAGAACACTTATTTCAACTATTGCGTGACTTGCGAAAAGATTTGGCAAGTAAACAACACGTCCCCGCATATATTATTTTTACGGATGCGACGCTTGAAGATATGGTGGTACGCATGCCAACAAATGAAACAGAAATGAGACAGGTATCTGGCGTTGGTGAAAAAAAGTTTAAAAAATTTGGAACGATATTTCTTGAGGCCATTACGTCATTTATTCGTGAAGAACAAAAGGCGGGCAAAGTGGTAAAAGGTGGCACTCACATGGTTACCTATGCGATGTATAAAGATGGAATGACGGTGTCTGATATTGCCGCTGAACGGAAGCTAAAACCAGAGACTATTTATTCGCATCTCGCCGCTATGATTGAACATGGTCATGAAGTTGATTTGCGACAATTTCTTACAAAAGACGATGAGAAAAAAATACGGGCAGCAATTGCGGAACTTGGCGTAGTAAAAAGTATAAAAACGCTATTTGAAACACTTGAAGGACGGATATCATATGAAAAATTGAAGCTTATGCTTGCAAAGCAGCGGTGTGAGCAGGAACATACAGGAATTATTGAGGTATAGCACTCTCCCAATCTTCTTGTTCTTATATTGACAAAACCCTCATTTTTAGCTAAAATCCTCAAGAATACTCTTGCCTATTGGCAACCTGCCTGTCGATAGACAGATAAATTAACTTTTTTATGTCTGAACAAAATAATACAATTATCCGTTTTGATAACGTGACGTTTACCTATGATGAAACAAAAACTACGCTGAAAGAAGCGAGCTTTTCTGTTCGTGAAAATTCCAAGATCACCATTATGGGACAAAATGGTGCGGGAAAAACAACCCTGTTTAAATTGATTACTGGTGAATTACAACCCACCGCAGGAAATATCCATATTAAACAAGATGCCACTATTGCCGTTGCTACCCAGGTGATGCCACTAGAACATTTGGATAAAACGGTGGAAGAATTTTTTGCTTCGGCGTTTACAGAGAAACCATATAATTTAAAAAAACTTGCTGACGATGCACTTGCTGTGGTGAATTATTCTGTTCCGTTTGATAAAAAAGTAGGAGCTCTTTCTGGTGGACAACAAGCTCGATTACTCCTTGTATACGCATTGATTCAAAAGCCAGATATTTTGCTCCTCGATGAACCGACGAATAATCTTGATGATGATGGTATTGGCTATTTAACATCATTTTTGATGATGTATGAAAAAACAGTCTTGGTTATTTCACATGATGCGTATTTTTTGAATTCATTTACTGATGGCGTATTACATCTCGATGTCTTTACTCACCAAGTGGAACAGTACAAGGGAGATTATCTTGATGTAGTAGAAAAAATTACTGCGCAAGTAGAAAAAGAAGAACGAAAAAATGCACAGCTCCGAAAAAATATTCAAGATCGTAAAGATAAAATTAACTTCTTTTCAAACAAAGGAGGAAAAATGAGAAAACTTGCTGCAAAAATGCGTGAAGAAGTTGCCCGTGATGAAGATGAAATGGTAGATGTAAAACGTGAAGACGAAACAATTCGTGAGTTTACTATTCCCACACAACACTTTACGAAACCCATTGTCACTATTTCTTCTATCACTGTTATTAAAGATCATACACCGACAGAAAAAGCACGTGATATTGAACTACGAAGAGGGCAACGATTACTTATTAAAGGACCAAATGGTATTGGAAAAAGTACCCTTTTACAGCGACTTGCCGATCGCGACGCAACAGGTGCGGTAATTGATGAGCAAGCACGCATTGGTTACTATCAACAAGATTTTTCTGGACTTGATTTTGCCATGAACGGATTTGATGCACTTAAATCAGTCATGCAAATTGGTGATAAAGAAACTATTTATGCAACGGCGTCAGGATTTTTACTTCGGTCAAATATTTTACACAATCCCATTGGAACCTATTCTGAAGGACAAAAAGCATTACTCACTTTTGCACGATTTGTGTTGCAAGAACCAGCACTTCTTATTCTTGATGAGCCGACAAACCATGTGAACTTTCGTCATTTGCCCGTAATTGCAAAAGCATTGAACGCCTACGAAGGGGCAATGATTTTGGTAAGCCACATGCCGGAATTCGTAGAAAAAATTACGTTTGATCAGGAGCTTGATTTAGGAAAGATGATCTAGTAAGACACCATTTTTTCTCTTACGAACATGCCCTCGCTGGGCATGTTTTTATTTGAATGCCAGCACCCTCTATGTTATGATAATTACTGCTGTACATACGTTCCTGAACGATTAATTTATTACCACTTTTTTAAGTGGTTTTATTACGCATATATGATACTTCAGTCTTCGTTTAGTTCTCTTGAGGAATCTATCGCTTCTATTAGTGCCCGAGTGACAAAAGAAAAAGAGATGCTCGATCACGTAGTGGAACATTATAAACATACCCCCACCTATATTGTGCCAAGAGAAGACGGCAAGGTGAAAGATTATCATTATTTTTTGTACCCCTTTAAAGGCATGACCCTGGTGGGAAGTGAATTGTATGCGCATTTGGGAAAATTTCTCGCGAGGATGATACCAACAGAAACAGAAGTTATTGTAAGCATTGAAGCAGATGGTATTGGGATCGCCCATTTTGTGGGGGCATATACAGAGCTTCCAGTAATTATTAGTAAGCATTTTCATTATAACGTTCCTCATATTCAGCTGGTACAGCAAGCAGGATATCATACTCGTGACATGTATTTGCCAAAAATTATTCAAGGAAAGAAGGTCGCTATTGTGGATTGTATGGTGTCGACGGGTGGCACGGTAAAAAGTTTAGTTGATGCCATTACTTCTCTTGAAGAAACAAATATTACTGGTGTATTTTGTGTGAATGATAAAAATAATTATGGTACTCGAGAACAAACGGTTTGTGGGTATCCCTATAAATATCTTATTGATGCATCGGTTGATGATGCGGGGATTGTGCATGCATCATGGTCTTTGGATTTAAAAATGACATTTTGGGAAATGTTGGACGATGAATTTTATGCCATTACCAAACACTGTTCAAGCTTTTCCAATATGAGCAAACGCGGGTATCAAGTTGGGAGTATTATTCTTGATGCGGAAAGTTTTGAAATTTTGGCCTGGGGATTTCGCCGAGGAAATGTCCATGCAGAACAAGATGCGATTGCGATGTTAAAAAGTAATTGTCCTGATTGGAAAAATAGACGTCTCACCCTGTATTCCACTATGGAACCATGCACCTATAGAAATGATAAAGGGCAAACACCGTGTGCCCACTTAGTGAGTGAACTTCCTAATTGTTATTGGGTCATTATTGGCATGAAAGATATCGCTGATGAACGAATTTATGGGGAGGGAATAAAACAACTCCTTGCGGCAGGAAAAAATGTACGGTTAATTGAAACGGGGGAAACATTTCGAGCAGAGACCTCTTCTCCTGGACAACACCGTTAATGTCCTTTTTTCTTGATTTTTGAAATGTGCTACTATATGCCCACTATGACGCAGCAGGACATCCACAACTTACTCAACGGAACGGATGGTAACTTAATTGAAGGGTATCTTACGCTACAACAATACTATGAGTCTCTTTATGGAGAAGATACCGTGCTTCTCATGGAAGTAGGGTCATTCTTTGAAATATATGGTGTTGATAACGAGGAACACCAGATTGGACGGCCACGAGAAATAGCTGATCTTCTCAACCTTCAACTGACACGAAAAAATAAAACCATTAAAGAAAATAGTGCAAAAAATCCTCTTATGGCCGGCTTCCCCACAGCGACGTTTGATCGCTATGTGAGTCGTTTGGTGCAAGAAAAACAGTATACCATTGTTATTATTCGTCAAGAAGGATTGCCTCCAAAGGTAACCCGTTATATTGGTGAAATTTTATCTCCTGGAGTTAATATTGATTATTGTACTGATCATAAAGATAATTATATTTCTTCTCTTTTGGTTACTTGTCATCATGGAATTTTTTCTGTTGGATATGCGGGGCTTGATGTTAGTACAGGGAATACGGTGGTATTTGAAGGGCATAGCACAGCGGAAGATAAAACGGCAGCCCTTGATGAGTTATTTCGATTATTGCAAACACATCAAACAACAGAAATTATTTTTGTCCCTGGTTCATCTGAAGTTCAACAGGAAGAAGTTTCTCAATATCTTGAATTTGGGGATATTACTCATGTGCATACACGAACAAAACGTCTCCCAATTGGCTATCAAAATGAGTTATTTCGACGGGCATATGTGGTGCAGTCATTTCTCTCCCCGATTGAATTTCTTGATTTGGAAAAACAACCACTCACATCAGAAGCTCTTGCGCACTTACTTGAGTTTGTCGTAGCGCATGATCACAAGGTAATTCATGAATTACAAACACCCACGATTATTGATACTTCTCACTATGTCTATTTGGGAAACAATCCGCTTGAGCAGTTAAATATTATTTCTCGCGATTCACGAGAGCTCACTGTATTGTCTCTTTTTGATCACACAACAACGAGTATTGGAAAACGATTGTTTTATGATCGATTAACCAATCCTATTACTGATAAAGCAACGATTGAATCACGCTATGATTTATCTGATTGGTTGTCCCCCATTTCTGTACAGATTGGAGATGAATTAAAACACGTGTATGATCTTGAGAGGATTGCGCGCCGGATTGCACTTTCTCGATTGCATCCGTTTGAAATTAATTTTTTATATGACTCGTTGAGTGCCGCTGCCTCTATTTTTGATGCTATCTTGGCTGAACAAAATCCGGCTATTCTTCCTGATGTATTGAGTGAACGAGGCGCATTGGCTGATTGTATTTCACATATTGAAACAGTATTTTGTTTGGATGAAACACACAAAGTAACCAGACAAATGATTTCTTCTTCATTATTTCAGCCAGGATTTCATCGCAAACTGGATGAACTTGGTGCACGCCAACACATCCTTTTTGAAAAGTTGCAAGAAATAAAAATGGCGTTTGTTCAGTTGCTATCTAAACAACATGATCGTGATCACACTGATTTTGTGGTGGTAAAACAGCTTGAAAAAGAAGGGTATTATATTAGCATGACTCGAAGTCGGTATGCACTCATTGAAGATGCTATTACCCAAACATTTATTTCTCTTGACGGATCCGTCTATTCACTGGGAGATTTTTCGTACAAAATTCAAAAGAGTAATGTAAAAA
>CAZEYK010000038.1:0-11516 GCA_964516055.1 uncultured Gammaproteobacteria bacterium | reverse complement strand
AAAAAAGAACCTTACAGGTATGAGCTGTAGAGGATTATTGAACGATGAAGAATTTTTGTAACAGAAAAATGACTATGAAAAACGAATCATGAAGATCAAGCAAAAGCGGGAAGAAATTCATGCAGGCTTTTGTGAACAAGACACAATTCTTGATCATGTTTCAACCATGATGAGAGCAAGAGCGCAGTTTCATACTTCCCCAGAAAACAGACGAAAAAGCATTGTTCGCAATTTAGGCTCGAACCGAGTGATAGGGAATAGAACATTGCTTATTTCAGCGGAAAATTGGATGTCTGTGTTCGAGCGTGTCGCAAACCCCTTTGCACACGATTTTGCTACTCTCGAACTAACTAAATTTAGCTCTATACAAGCAAAAAACGAGGCCTTAACCTCGCTTTGTTGCAATCTGCGGCGCCAAGGCCTCTCGAACCTGGTCAGGCGTCACTTCTGGGCGGCGGCATTCTTTTACGAAGGTGTGGAACACCTCCTCGACCGACATGTCCTGGAAGGCCTCGGGAGACTTTCGCAACGCCGTGAGTGCCTTCCTGAGTTTATGTTCATCCAAGTTTTTTTCATCCTGCAACCGCAGGCAGAGCTCATCGAATGCCTCTGCCGCCAAGCGAGACCTGGCAAAAAAGAGGAAGTTCGTGAAGTCCGGCCGGCCGTTCTCGCGCAGCGAAGCTGCTGTATCGATGAACGATGCGAGCATGCACATGTCTCGCTCTTTGGGGCTCATGGTTCCAAAGAGCTCTTCGAATGCCGGGATATTTACGCAGTTGAACTGGAACGCCACCTCGTGGTAGCGAACCATGATGATCAAGTCTTTTTTCCTGGTATCGAGAGCCTCGAGACGCACAGCCGAGGCTTTGTCGTGGCCCTGGTAACCAATGGCCCGAATGCCAATGGCATGGCAGTACCAGCTAAGGGCGTTGGTATCGCCACCGAGGACGGCATGCCCGTCCTCGTCTCCACACAACATTTCGATCCAGAGATCAAGGGTGACAGGAAAATCCTCCTGTCCGTTTTCCTCGAACGTCAAAAAAAGGTGAGTTGTCTTGTCAATGTCATGGAGGAAAACGTAGAGCTCAAGGAGCTCCTGGGGCACGTCCTTGATGGCGCGCCGTAGGAGCCTACGTATCTTTGAAGGGATTTCTTTTGGAATGATTCCCTCGCAGACCTCTTCAATCCTCCACAACATGAGGTTGAGGTGGAACAGCATCGTCGGACCCTAATTGTGGTAGGAACCGAACTGCGGCACCTGGAAAGAGGCCTCCACCAGCGCCAGCAGGCTGGCGAAGATCGTGCTGCCGAGCACGGCGGTGGCGCGGGAGATCAGCTCGGCGGTCAGGGTCTTGGTGGTTTTGTTCATGAGTTTTTTCTCTGCGGAAAATCAGGCCATCACGTTACGAAGTATTCGAAAGTGATTTGTGTTTGGCCTGGCGTTGGAGTTACAAAAAAGAAAAACGTTCTTTCTTATAACTCCAACACCAGACCATAGTCATGTCTTCATGTGTAATGAACAATGTTTGGTTATTCAACCGAACAACTCATACTATCAAAAAAATGCCTTTTGTCAAGACAAATGGCGCCATACCCCAAAGAAAAACGCCACGAACCTCTCCCAGCAGGTGAACAGTTCATTCCTTTTCATTTTGATCCCCCTTTAGTGTATAGGTTGTCTCCGTGCGTAAGAACTGCTTTCACGCAACAAAAAAGAACACACCATCATGGCATGTTCTTCGTTAAAAGTGAACATTTAGTACAACTATCGAAATCGGACAACCTCTCGAATCGTTGATTGAGAAATTCCACCAGTCACCACCAATACCGTTCCATACACCACCCCACCCAGTGCAATAGAAATAAGTACATGCATAGTTGGCACATAATAATACACCGTGCCTCCCATAAGTATCGTCGCCAACAATATTTTTCCAAACACCACCAGCGACAATTTTGTTTTACTATAATATCGTATTATCAAAAAAAGAAAAATCCCCGCATACAATTCAGAAAAAACCGTCATCCACGCCGCCCCCCACATCCCGTACCGGGGAATAAATATGCCATAACCAATAAGCGTAATTACCGCATTCGACATATAAACCCACATCGTTTGTTTTTGTTTATTAATGGCCACCGCCGCATGCCCAAACACACCACCTAAATACACCCCAAATACCGCAATAGCCAAAATCTGTAATGGTTTTCCCGATGCAACAAATTCACGTCCACCTATCATAGCCATGATTTGGTTAGCCGTCAACATCAATCCTACTGTCATAGGGAGTGCCAACATCATCATCACATCAAAGGACTGTTGGTACCGTTGTTGAAAGGTCTTGGTGTCTTTTCGTGACCACGCATACGCCAGTAATGGCAGCATTACCCCCATAATCATCATCGCCGTTTGTGCCAAAATATCAATCACTCGATACGCCGCTCCATACAATCCAACTTCAACCTGATCGCGAAACACAGACAAAATCAGCACATCACCTTTGAGATACACCACATTAAACATAATAGACACCGCAATCGGCCACATTTTTATAGAAATAGATTTCCAAATAGCAGCATCAAAAGCAAATCCCGTCTTAGCATAACGCCTCGCATTCAGCCACAGCATCGCAGTATATGATAAGCTCGCAAGCGTCACCACACCCATCACTGGCAAAAAACCAAGGGCATTTGTTATCACCAAAAATAATCCAGCAATAAGCACCAAGCGACCAAAAACTTCGCCAATAACCTGAACATGCATTTTCAATTTTGTTTGGTAAAAACCAATCAATACTTGGTTCATGGAAATTGCCAAAAAGGATAACGACACAAAACCAATAGCAATGTTTACCTCACGTGGATAGGGAAATAGCCATGCCAAAAAAGGAATAATGCCAAAAAAAACAAAGGCCGTCACAAATCGGAAACCCAATAAATTTTTAAACAAAACTGTTTTATCAAACTTCGGTTCACTCATCATTTGCGCTGTCACCGGGATCAATCCAAAATCAATCAAAATTCCAGCAAATCCCAAAAAAGAAATAACCGTGACGTACCACCCAAATTGGGCTTGACCCAAATATCGCGTCATCATTCCAATCGCCACAAGACCAAGTAACGTAGACACCACTTTTCCTGAAATTTGTATCAGGGTATTATGTGCAATTTTTCTTGTCGTAGACATAAAATAAAGAGAAAATATGGTCTTCTTGATGGCCGTAGTGTATCAGGTTATAGGCTACTTTTCAATTGAATGAAAAAAGAAAAACTGGTATACTAATAATTCTTATTGAATACCATATTTTATGTTTTTTTATCACAAATACAAACACTATTTTTTTCTCTGCCTTCTCGCGACATTCTGGGCAATATGGACGCCATCCGTTGAAGCCAAAAATCCACAGCCAACCATAAGAGACAGTGCCTACGCAGCACAATATTTGAGCCAATCAATCAGCGATCCCGTGCTCATAGAGGCAGGTACCACCAAAAACATCGAGATTAAATTCAAAAACGTTGGGACTGCCACCTGGAAAAAAGCAGGAGGCCGCCACATTTCTGCCTATACTGAAGTTCCTCGATACAGAAAATCTGCCTTTGCTGGTGCAGGATGGGTAAGTCAAGAACAAACAACACTCATGGAACCTTCCGTCATTGCTCCAGGAGAAGTGGGAACATTAACTATCCCATTTCACGCCCCAACAACACCTGGTGAATATCAAGAAGAATTTTACCTTGCGGCAGAAGGATATACGTGGCTCAAAGGAGGATACTTTTACCTCAAAATTATTGTCGTGGCTCCATCACAAAAAGCTGCAGTAGAAAAACAAGAACAACTGCCAATAACCCAAATAGAAGAATCCCAAACGGAATTACAAAAAAAAGCACTCGGTGCGCAGCGCACCGTCCTCAACAAGCGATCTTTTGAGGTTCAAGGAGGAGAACAAATAAAACTCATTATGGGGCTGAGAAACACGGGTGAAGAATCTTGGCAAGAATATGGAATCATTGCCAACAAACCAGATGACAACCTCACGTTTGCCGACACATCATGGGAGAGCAGTTCACTTATTTTTGAAAAAAATACCTCACTTAGTCCCGACGAAACCACAAAAGATACCTTTTTCCTTCGTGCACCAACAAAAAAAGGAGCATATACACTGAGTCTCGCCGCCGTTGTAAACGGAGAAGTGCTCGATGATCAACTCGCTGAAGTCAAAGTTACGGTAACCCAAGACGCGCCGAGTCATTACAAGGAACCAACCTTTTCCAACAAAAATACGCCTATTATGAAAGCGCGTCGCTTAGACAAAGAACCACTTATTCGAGTGGGAGTTTGGAAAAATCCAGAACAAATTATTTTTGTGCCAAACAACGACGCCTATAAAGTATACAATGGACTTGTAAAAATGGGAGTATTGCCATCAGGGAAAAGTGCTAACATGACATACAATGCTAAGACAGGAAGGTTTACCTTTTCAAGTAGCGAGCTCACATTTGAAACAGATACGTACATTCGTCTTGTACCAGAGAATAATATCCATGCAACTTTCACATTGCCAAATTACGAACGAACAGTGTCATGGCGAGGAAAGTTAAGTTTTAATACCTATCGCGGAATATTTGAATATAGATCAACCAAAGACAAACAAGATCAGTACTTTATCAACGAATTGCCAATAGAAGATTATGTTGCCGGTGTTGCTGAAGCTTCAAATAGTGATCCAATTGAATTTCTTAAAGCACAATCAATTGTTTCCAGAACCTATGCCTATTACATCATGGCCTACAGCGACAAACATGCTGATCGATTTTTTAATGTTGTTGCACATACGGGGGATCAATTATATCTTGGAGTAGAAAATGAAAAAATTACCGGAAATTACGTCATTGCTACACAAGCAACTCGTGGAGAAATGGTAACCTACGATAATAACGTCGTCATCACACCATACTTCGGAAACAGCGATGGACGAACACGAAGTTGGACAGAAGTTTGGGGTGGCAGTCAAAAACCATGGCTTGTCTCAGTTCCTGTTGTCTATGACACAGGACGAAAATTATTTGGTCATGGTGTTGGTATGAGCCAACGAGATGCCACACTTCGCGCCGAAAAAGAACATGCCACGTATGAAGAATTATTAAAACACTATTATACCGATATCAATATTGAACGAATGTACAACTAACAATCCGCGTATGAAAATTCCAGAGCAAGCGATGAAAAAATTTTCTGGTATTATCTTTGATACTTATCAGTGGGAACAAACACTCTTCGATGGAAGCATTGCAACATTCGAAATGCTCAAGCGCCCCTCAACACTACAAGTCATTCCAGTCATAGGAGACAAAATACTCATCGCATACGAAGAACAACCAAATAAACCAGCAAGTTATACCGTGTTAGGTGGACGGCAAGAACCAGGTGAAGAATCACTAGCCGGTGCACAAAGAGAATTTTTGGAAGAAACAGGAATGGGTGCAAAAGAATGGACACTGTATAAATCATCCCAGCCGTACACAAAAATGGATTGGACAATTTACACCTACATTGCAAAAGATATACAACAAATTCAAGAACATACACAAGAAGCTGGAGAAAAAATTGTAATCAAAGAAGTAACATTTAGTGAATTTATTGATATCGCCACAACCCCGGAATTTTGGGCAAAAGAAATAACACTCGATATATTTTTTCATCAAAAAAAGGGCACTCTCAAAGAGTTCAAACAACAATTATTTCACAGATAAAAAAACACCGCACAATGTGCGGTGTTTTTTTAAAGAGTCTTTTAAAATATTGATCGAATGATAAATGCAAAAAGTGCAAGAATGGTGAACAGTGCAATTAGCACACCATAAATAAACAAAGTACCTACAAGATTGTATCCCAAAAAGGCAAGCATTCGCTTAAAAAAATTATCAGAAATAATCCATCCTTTATAACTATAGGTATCTTCTTTTTTTGATGATGACCCTGAATTACTTTTTTCAATCACCGAATGTTCTTTACTCATAAAGATAATTATTTAATAGCGATATACTATAAGTATAGCAAAAAAAAGTCCGGCAAGCAGCCGGACAAAGAAATTTATTCATCCTGTGGTGGTGGTACATCTTCTTCTTCCATTTGATTTTCTTCATTTTTTTCTTCCTCTTCAGGAGCACTTCCTCTCTCTACTGCTTCCCAAATTCTTTTTTCGACCTCTTTCATCATCATTGGGTTATCTTTCAAAAATAGCTTTGCATTTTCTCTTCCAACAGCAAGACGTTCACCATCAAATTTATAACTATTTCCGCTTTTATCAATAACCTTGTAATCAATTCCTACATCAAGTAAATCACCAGAGATAGAAATTCCTTCATTGTACATAATATCAAACTGGGTTGTCCTAAATGGTGCAGCAACTTTGTTCTTCACTACTTTTACTTTTACGCGATTTCCAATTACTTTATCACCTTGTTTGATTTGTGCTGCACGACGAATTTCAAGTCGAACAGAACTATAAAATTTCAAGGCATTTCCTCCAGTTGTTGTTTCTGGATTTCCAAAAAAGACACCAATTTTATGACGAATTTGATTAACAAAAATAACGATAGTATTACTTTTACTCACAATCCCCGTCAGTTTTCGTAGTGCTTGACTCATCAGTCGTGCTTGAAGTCCCATATGTTTGTCTCCCATCTCTCCTTCAATTTCTGCCTTTGGTACAAGCGCCGCAACAGAATCGATAACAACAACATCAACCGCATTTGAGCGTACAAGTGTTTCAAGAATTTCCAACGCTTGTTCTCCAGTGTCTGGTTGAGAAATTAACATGTTATCAACATCCACCCCAATTTTTCGTGCATAATCTGGATCAAGTGCATGTTCTGCATCTACAAATGCCGCGATTCCACCTTTCTTTTGTACTTCTGCAATAATATGTTGACACAAGGTTGTTTTTCCACTTGATTCAGGACCAAAAATTTCAATAATTCTTCCGCGAGGAACCCCTTTTACTCCAAGTGCAATATCAAGAGAAATAGATCCTGTCGATACTGTATCAACTGACACAGAACGGGTTTCCCCAAATTTCATGATAGCGCCATCACCGTATTTTTGTTTAATTTGAGCAATTGCCGTCTCTGCTGCCTTAAATTTTCCTTGCTGTTCATCAGTAAGTTTCTTTTTTGCCATACATCTATGATAGGTTAATACATTTATAAATATTCTCTCCCAAAAAGCTATACCTGCATATCCAACTAACCCCACTTCCTACCCATAATAATAGACATACGAAGGCAAAGAAGGATTAAAAAATCTCCTAAAAAAAAGAAGGAGACAGGACAATAGAAGGGAAACGTTGCAAGAGAAAAAAACTTCAAACAAGAAGAAATTTCAGTGTATACACCAGTAGAATACCCACTTTAGACACACGTGTCAAACAATTATTTTACCAAAGAAAATTGTTCGTTTGATTGGACAATAACATGGCGAGTGTCAGTCGTAATCCGCCCATGTTTTTTCTTCGCTTCAATCAAAAGGGTGTTAACACCAGTGGAAACTGGGACCGTTTCTCTAAACTGTCCATCTTCCTTATGTTGTATATCAATACCATTAATAAACAGTTCCGCTTCTTTTTCCACACGTCCTTGAATAAGCACCGAATTACCTTCGGTCACAAATCCATCTTCAGGAGTATAGACCGTGAGCATAGGTGGTTCCAAAATATGACGAACCTGTAAAAAAAGATATCCAACAATTGCTCCTGCAAAAATAAGGATCACTGTAATTCGGAGTAATGAAGGAAGTTTTGAAAAAAAATGATGCAATGTGGTGGGTTGAGAGTACAGCAAGGTTTTTGAAGGGGATGGTATTGTGGCAGAAATAGGAGACTCTTCCTCAATATACTGAGAAAGAAATGGCTCTGGGTCCAAATCAAGTGCCTTTGCATAAGAACAAATAAAATGTTTCTTATAAATAGTGGCAAAAGGCAATTCATCAAATTTACATGCTTCAATAGCTACCAGATGTTTTTTACTAATTTTTGTTCGTCGAGATAATTCTATGAGGGTAACACCCCGAAATTCCCTCGCATCTTTCAATCGAGCACATACACGACCAGGAAAATCAAGTTGTTTTTGTGAAAAGGATGTTTCCATACCTCCTACGAAAAGCTAGTAATAAAATGCACCAGTGGCTTCATCTTCAGATAATTTTTCTTCCTCTTCCTCCTCCTCAAATTCATCAGATAAATGTTCTGTTTCTTCCTCATCACTATTTTCTTCTTCTTCTTCTTCTTCTTTGTCATCAGTAAGATCTGCTTCTTCTTCAGATAGTTCATCATCATTTTCTTCCTCATCACCACCTTCATCATATTCGTCCTCTTGATCTTCGTCAAACAATTTTTCCATTTCTTCTTCAGGTTCTTCCTCTTGTGTAAATACATTATGTACAGAACCTTCATGAATAGCCGCGGCTTCTTGAGTAAGTTCTTCTTGCGTAATAAGAATCTCTCGAGCTTTTGATCCATTTGACGGACCAATAATACCTGCCGTTTCTAACTCATCAAGAATTCTTGCTGCGCGGGCATAGCCAATTTTTAATTTTCGTTGCAAAAATGATGCGCTTGCTTTAGAGGTTTCTACCACGAGTTGTTTTGCTTCTGAAAATAACGCATCATTGTCATCATCTCCGTGACCACCAAATACACCGCCATTACCTTTTTCACCAGAGAAAAGATCAACATCATATGCGTCCCGTACTCCGTGCTTCAGATAAGACACAACAGACTTCACTTCTTTTTCAGAAATAAATGCCCCTTGGATACGTACTGGTTTAGAAAGTGATGCCGTAAGATGAAGCATGTCTCCTCGACCAAGTAATTTTTCTGCTCCACCAGTATCAAGTACGGTTCTTGAATCAGTAAAAGATGCGACTGAAAAAGAAATACGACCGGGAATATTTGCTTTCATCAAACCAGTAATAACATCAACACTCGGACGTTGCGTTGCTACGACAAGGTGAATTCCCACTGCACGAGCAAGTTGTGCAATGCGGATAATTCCTCCTTCAACTTCATTTGCGGCTGTGGCCATCAGATCAGCAAGTTCATCAATAAAGAAAACAATATACGGGAGCTTATCATTACTATACGTTTCATTGTATGAGGTAATATCTCGGCAACCAACTTTGGAAAGTAATTCAAACCGTCGATCCATTTCGCCAATGGTCCAGTTGAGTGCATGAACTGTTTTCTTTGTATTTGTAATAACAGGGGCAAGTAAATGCGGAATACCATTATAAAGAGACAGCTCAACACGTTTTGGATCAACCATAATCATACGAAGTGTTTCCGCCGTATTTTGGTAAATTAAACTCAAAATGATGGTATGCATACACACCGTTTTTCCAGAGCCTGTTGCACCAGCAATAAGCAAATGAGGCATTTGTGGCAGATCTACAAACCACACTTTTCCAGCAACATCTTTTCCAAGTGCAATCATCATGTCGTGTTTTCTGCGTAAATAATCCGTACTTTCAAACATTTCACGCATAGACACAATGGCAGTTTTTTCATTGGGCACTTCGATACCAACTAATGATTGTCCTGGAATAGGTGCTTCTATCCGGATTGGATGAGCCGCAAGTGCCAAGGATAAATCATTTGCAAGAGAAGTAATACGGGAAACTTTTACTCCCTTAGCAGGCTTCATAGAATATTGAGTCACTGTTGGGCCAACACGAACTTCCCCCATATCAACTTCAATACGGAATTCAGATAAGGTATCATGGATAATCTTTTGGTTTGATTTGATATCACCACTAGTTGGTTTGCTTTTCTTCGTAGAAAAAAGGTCAAGTTTTGGCAATGGTTTAATAACAGGTCTCCGTGCCCACACGGCATCTTGTGCCGTCATGGTCGCTGCGGCAGGGACAGGAAGTTTTTTTACTAATGGCATTGACGTAGGTTCCTCTTCGTCCTCTTCCTCTTCATCATCGGGAGTAACAGGTGTTTTGGTAAATTGGTAGTCATCTTCTTCCTCTTCAGATTCTTCAAACTCATCCTCTTCAAATTCTTCGTCCTCCTCCTCATCTTCTTCGGGAGTTTCTTGGGTTTCTTTATAGACTTGTTGTTTTTCACGTGGTGTATTCATACGTGCCATTGATTGATCATAAAATTCATTAATATAGGTGATCAATCGATGAAACAAAAGAAGAGACGCAACAAGAAGTAATCCAATAAGGATAACAATACTGCCAATCGTTCCCACATACGTTTTTAATATCCATGCCGGCATACCAAACACTCCTCCACCATGTCCTTCAAGCGCTTGGCGCCACATATCAGCAGCCGGAAAACGAAGATGAATAAGACTAGAAAAAGAAAGATAAAATAAAATAGCACCAAACACATGTGTTGGTTTATAATCATAATCATCCTGTTTCAAAATAAACCCAGCGAGGATAAGAAGCAGGAGTGGAGTAACATACCGAATAACACCAAACAAAAAGCTTAATATCCATTCGTCAATAATGACTCCAAGGGTTCCCGCTTTTCCAAAAAATGATAGCGTAATAAGGATCGACGCAATCAAAAGAATCACGGCAAAAATACCGCGGGTGATAGTTGGATCAAAATGAGATTCAGGCTGACGTTTTTTACGTCGAGAAGATGTTCGTGACATACTAGTACACTATATTATATCACGATTATATAAGAAGAAAAAGAAATACTATATAAATTCCATGTAGAGGAAATTAGTAAACGTGAAGAATAAAAAAACAACCGCAAAAATGGTACGATTATTTTTATAACCTGTTATGAAATGTCATGTACTTATACCTGTGAAAAATCTCCATGTACTGTATGTTGTTGCATGAGTAATACTCAGGCGAAGGGTATCCTCGACCAAGCGATGATCTCGCCAGGAGGATAACCAACATTCGCCGGCTTTCACTCAGCGGAGCATACCATAAGCTTTTTCACAGGGAAAAATAACTGAAGATATATAGTAAAAATAAAAAGAAAAAGAGAAAACGTCAAATGGCGACGACTAAAAGGTTTTGTATTAAACAAAATGGATAATTTAATGAAAAAATAAGTCTGTACAGAAAAAAATGAAAATAGCTATAAACAAAGGCAAAAAGTGTGGATAAGCAAAAACAGAAAAAAATGAAAAGCGAAGATTATTGGCTATACAAAGCAAAAAAAATGTCAATTGGTTGACAAACAATACCGTTATCTATCTATTTGACATTTTCTTATATATTGTATATAATCACCTCGTTATAAAAATCTGATTCCATTCATTTTTTGCCCTAAACAAGCAAAAATCTGAGCTCGTCTACGATTGATTCGGCAACATGTCTATACGGAGTTTACTTATCCAAGAGTAAACAATAACATCGCGAGCGCAGTTCTCGGGTACAAGAGCATGCGCACCATGATGTCATACAACCACCTATAATAATAAAAAACGGCACACCATTGCCGAGTTTTTTGTGTCTACATATATGTCATGAATAG
>CAZEYK010000037.1:0-12471 GCA_964516055.1 uncultured Gammaproteobacteria bacterium | reverse complement strand
TCTGACCTCTACAATGTCAATGTAGCGCTCTAACCAACTGAGCTATGAGTCCTTGTTGAGCAGCTCATATGGGCCCTGATGATGAGAGGCTCGTAGATTCTTTATGAAGGCGAAAACAGTATATCGTATCTCCTTGTGTATTGCAAGTATCTACAGTGGAAAGATCATAGTATATTCTTTCTATTTCGTCAATGGTATTGGATGTTTGATTTTTTCATGTATTCTGATATAATTTGTCTGTAATATATCTTATCTCTATGATAGAAGAACATTCTCCATCTCCTGATATAGAGGAAACTTCCTCTATTCCTCTTGCTCCACCAGCTAAGAGTTTTTTTAGTGTTTTGGGGTTATTTTTTCTTGAAGTTATAAAAGTGATTGTTTTGGCAGGAATTACTATTGGTGTGGTTCGGATGTTTTTGTTTAAACCTTTTTATGTAAAAGGGCAGTCCATGGAGCCAAATTTTGTACAAAGTGATTATTTGATTATTGATCAGCTTACGTATGGATTACGACATAAGAATCCTGAACGTGGTGATGTCATTGTGTTTCGTGCACCTGTTGATTTGAAAGATTTTTATTTGAAACGAATTATTGGACTTCCTGGAGAACGAGTAAAAGTAGAATCAGGAAAAGTATTCGTTTATAATGATGAATATCCACAAGGATTTGTTCTCGAAGAAGATTATATTTCTGAGGAGACAACAGGCTCTACTAATGTGAGTCTTGGTCCTAATGAATATTTTGTGCTTGGTGATAACCGAGATGAAAGTTTTGATTCTCGGAGATTTGGACCTATACAGGAAGATACTATTGTTGGTAAAGCTTGGCTTCGTGGATGGCCATTTAATCGAGTTACGTTATTTGAACATCATAGTTATCTTACTGATTAATATATAACACATGCCCATTGCGGGCATTTTATCATGTCTTTTATTTATTCTGTTATTCTTTCTTTATGCCCTCACGAAAAAAAACTACTACAAAAAAGGCCTCTGCAAAAAAGACAATCAAAAAAGACGTTTCAAAAAAGACCGTTGTAAAAAAACAGTCTTCTGAAAAAAAAGTGATTGTTCCATCTAAGAAAAAACAAAGTGCAAAGAAATCTTTGGCAAAAAAAGTGCCAATGCTTCTTCGTGGAATGAGAGATATTTTACCAAAAGATGGTAACTTGTGGCTCACCATTTATAACGCTGCTTCTGATATTTCTCGTGCGTATAATTTTGGGTATACTGAAACGCCAATACTCGAAGATGCCAGTTTGTTTATTCGATCTATTGGAAAAGATACTGATGTGGTGGAAAAGGAAATGTATGTATTTGAAGATAAAGATGAAAAAAAAGTGGCTTTGCGACCAGAGTTTACTGCGTCATCTGCGCGGGTATACATTTCTCATGGTATGCACTCACAACCACAGCCGGTAAAAATGTGGACTATTGGTCCAATGTTTCGTCATGATAGACCTCAAGCTGGAAGATACCGACAGTTTCGGCAGTTTGATTGCGAGGTGTATGGTGTTCGAGATGCAGTTGTTGATGCGGAGTTGATTGTGGTTGCTTATAATTATTTGAAGGAGTTGGGAATTGATTGTCAGGTACACATTAACAGTATTGGAAATTTGGATGATCGACAACGATATTTGCTTGAGTTATCAAGTTATTTGCGAAGCAAACGGAGCATGTTGTCTGATATTTCAAAAAAACGATTACTTAAAAATCCACTTCGTATTCTTGATTCAAAAGATGAAGGAGATAAAGTTGTCCTTGAAGAAGCGCCACAGATCCTTGATTGGCTTTCTGATGATTCGAAGAAGTTTTTTATGAGTGTGCTTGAACATCTTGATGAGTGTGGTATCCCATATATCTTGCAACCAACGCTTGTTCGGGGATTGGATTATTATACTGATACCGTATTTGAATTTTTTGCTATTGATAGTACTGATGGATCTCAAAGTGCACTTGGTGGTGGAGGGCGATATGATGGGTTGGTAAAACAACTTGGTGGACATGATACACCTGCTTGTGGATTTGCCATTGGACTTGAACGTGTCCTTCTTGCTATGCGAAAAAATATTGAATCAAGAGATACTATTGATTATAGCTTTGACAATCGGCCACCTATTTATTTTGCTCAGCTTGGAGCGCAAGCGCGACGACGGGCATTGTATCTTATTGAGGAGATGAGAAAGCAGGGGATTATGTTTATCCATAATCTTGCAAAAACATCACTCAAATCACAGCTTGAAGTTGCGGCAAAATATAATGCCACTCATACCGTTATTTTGGGACAAAAGGAAATTCAAGATGGTACGGTTATTATTCGGGATATGGAATCAGGAATTCAAGAAATTATTGATGAAAAAAAACTTGCTAAAACACTTCAAAAACTCCTTAACAGAGCGACAAAATAGCTGTGGATGAGTTTGACATTTTTTGGAATGGTGTGTATACTCGAAGATGATTTCCTACATTGTTTGGAAGTCTAGAATTTATTCTTATATTATTCACTGGGAGGTGAATTAATCTGTCGGATATTAAACGGAAAAAAGGTGAGTCTTTTGAGGCATTCATTCGTCGTGTAAAGCGACGATGGAAAGATTCTGGGGTAATTCTTCAAGCAAAAAAAGTGAAGTTTTATCAAGACGGTAAGAGCAAAAATGTAAAACGTACAAACGCCGTTCGTAAACAGAAACTTGTTTCAAAGACAAATTATCTTCAGAAAATTGGAAAGCTTCCTGTCGAAGATACCATGAATCGAAAAGATAAATAACATAGTCCCATGACGCTTCGAGACACTCTACAACAAGCGCAAATTACTGCTATGAAGGACAGAGATGCTGACCGCGTTTCTGTTCTTCGTATGCTTATGGGAGCTATAAAAAATGCTGAAATAGCAGCGGGGGTTACTAGTCTTGATGACGTTGCAACTCTTGCTGTGGTAAAAAGGGAAGTAAAACAGGTAAGTGATTCACTTGTTGAATTTGGTAAAGCGGGCCGAGACGATCTTGTTCAAAAAGCTCAATATGAGTTAGGTGTTCTTGAAGCATATCTTCCAGCACAGCTATCTGATATAGAGCTTGATACTATTATTTCTGAAGTCATTGCAGCTTCAGGAGCAACGAGTCCCAAAGATATCGGTAACGTGATGGGACCAGTAATGTTACGTGTGAATGGACAAGCAGACGGTTCTCGTGTTCGAGAGCGCGTTATGCAAAAACTTTCTTAACAAATAAGAAAATCTCTTAGTTGTTAATTTCTACTCATTGCATTTTTTCTAGGTTTTCCCATGCTGGCCTGGAATCGATCAAAATTTTTTGGTATTCTTCAAAAGAATCTTGTTTCAACCACAATGTTTTGTTTGGTTGTTTTTTTATGTGTCTCTCTTTTTCCTGTTGATGTGTTTGCACAAGAAGTTGTGCCTCCAAACAGTGTTCAAACAGATACCTTTGGTGTTGGTGACTTTGCAGATCAAACTGTACTTGGTAGTGGGGATATTCGTGTCATTATTGCACAAATCATCAATGTCTTTTTGGGACTTCTGGGTGTTATCTTTGTGGTTATTGTAATTTATGCTGGGTATTTGTGGATGACGGCAAATGGGAATGAAGATAATATTACGCGAGCAAAGAAAATTTTAGTGAATGCTGTCATTGGGTTGGTTATTATTTTATCGGCGTTTATTATTACTCGATTTATTATTAATGCACTTCGAGGAGCGACAGGATTTCGTATTTCTGAAGGAGGAAATGGAGGACGACCTCAAATTGCGTCATTTGCTGGAAGTGGTTCTTTGGGAAGTGTTGTTCGCGATCATTATCCGTTCCGAGATCAAGAAGATGTAAAAAGAAATACAAAAATTATTGTTACTTTTGCTGAACCTGTTGATCCTGCAAGTCTTATTGAAAATACAAATCAAACCTGTTGGCCTATTGATGGTGTTGATCCTGTTTCTATGGTTGATAATGAAGCCAATTGTTTGCGAGATGGAGCTGGAAATATTGTAGAATATTATGGAGATTGTTTGCCTGCGGTTGATGGGGAAGAGTTTAATTGGGAAGCGTCTTGTGATCATCTGAAGATTGATGCTGTTCGTATATTTCCTACTGCAGATGAAAATATTAGAGTACAAGCAGCTGCTATGACGATGTATGAGGGAGAAGATTTATCTGTGTTTACCTTTGTGTTTCGTCCATTCCAATTTTTGGAAGATACTGTACCGTATACGGTGTATTTGTCTAATCAAATCATGAAACAACAGGTGAATGAAAGTATTTTTGCGCAGCAACGATTTTCATATTATACCTGGGAGTTTTCTACGGGTAGTGATTTTGATTTTGATCCACCTGTGGTTCAAAGTACTTATCCTGCTTTTACTGGTGAAGAACAAGTTATTCCAAGAAATACCATTTTGCAGGTAACATTTAATGAGGCTATGGATCCTCTTGCTGTTGCTGGTCAATTTTCACCACCAAATGGTACCTTTTCTCATATTGTACTTAACACAAGTACCATTAACACCAATCCTGCTGCTGATTATCATCCGCAGTTTTCTGGGGAGTGGGTTATTTCCAATGGGTATAGAACTATTGAGTTTGTTCCAAATGACGAGTGTGGAAGAAATGCTTGTGGAGAACCGATATATTGTTTGCCTGTAAATGATAAAAATGGTGAAGATCGAATGCATGCCCTGCTTCGTACTGCTCGAACAAATGGAGTTGATGCACAAGATTTTTCTGCTATTCCATTTTCTGGGATTGCTGATGTTTCGGGTAATGCACTTGATGGTAATAAAGACGGAGTGCGAGATAATAAACCTCCAATTAATGATCCGTTCCGTATAACTATCCCTGCTCAAGGAAATCCTGATGGGGCTATTGATGAACGATTGGCTGACAATTTTTATTGGACGTTTCGTGTAGCCGATGAAATTGATAATACTGTTCCATATGTGCAACAGGTGTTTCCTGGGCTTGATCAAGAAGATGTTGTTGAAACAGAAAATGTTTTGATAACATTTAGTAAGCCTATGATATCTCGATCTTTATCTCATATTGCTATTGAAGAACATCCAGGTGATATTGTTGATGATTCATTGTGGTTTAGAACTCGTTCATCATTGAATGGAAATGGAGATACTGTGGCGGAGATAGATCATCGGGCGCTTGGCCCAAGTGGACTTGATTTATATTACTTTACTAGTATTCCTACGAGTGTTCGCTCTCTTAATCAAAATTGTTTGTATCCTGGTCGTGGACCTATTGGTACGCCAGAAGATGAACGAAATGTTTCTCCTGTTTGTGAATATGATAGTGAATCGGGGGTTGATCGAAATTGTGTGCCTGTTACGTTTGAACAAACGAAGGATACGGCATGTGTACAAACAACAAATCAGGATGTGTTACCTATTTTGCAACCTGATATTGCGACTTGTTTGGAAGGGATGAAACAGGAAATAGTTAGTCCTCGGTTTGATAATATTTTAGATGAAGGAGAATAATTTTATGATGTTTCGACGATATAGCAAACGATGTATTTTACTACTCATGATGGTGATTGAGGTTTTTGCTGTATCCCATTTTTTTCCTACGGAAGTTTTTGCTCAGGGGGTACAAGGAGATGTGTTTGGTGTTGCAGAATTTGCTGATCAAACAGCATTGGGAAGTGGTGATATCCGATCGGTGGTTGCGCAAATTATTAATGTTTTCTTGGGGTTGCTTGGTGTTATCGCGGTTGTATTGATTGTGTATGCAGGATATTTGTACTTAACAGCAAATGGAAATGAAGATCAAATTTCTCGTGCGAAGAAAATTTTGATTAATGCCGTGATTGGTTTGGCAATTATTTTATCTTCTTTTGCTATTGCGCGGTTTGTTATTCGGAGTTTGTCTGATGCTACGGGGGTTCGGACAGGTGCTACACAAGAGGATGTGGATCCACGTTGTTTGGGACCAAATCCACCGTTGTTTTGTACTCCTGACGAATTTTTAACTTGTGAAGATACTCACTTTGTCGTGCAGAGTATTACGCCAAGTACGCCGGGTCCAGGTGTTGATCCTACAGACATGAATAACATTGTTATTCGTGCGGTGTTTAGCTGGCCACTTGCTGATGATACTGATCCTCAAGATGTCTTTACTGTTGTTGATACAAATAATCAACCTCTTGCCATTACTTCTCAAATTCTGGCTGGAGCTCGTGTGGTGGAAGCTGTTCTTACTATTCCTGAAGAATGTCAACCGGGAGAAACTTGTTTTGCTCCAGGGTCATATACTATTACTGTAAATCCTGCCCTTCGTAGTCAACAAGAAAATGATCGAGAGGGGAGAGATTTGGAAGTTGCTATTGATGAACAATGTGGTGATTATCCTAATGTAGCTCGATTTCAGGTAAATACCGATGGAGTACTTGATACTACTGTGCCTACTATTTCAGATTTTGCTATTGATGGTGAGTCTGGTGATCCTATTATTGTTTCACGAAATGGGATTCATCCAATAACGGCATTGATTTCAGACATGACTGATGGTGGTGAATCAGCAGGAACTGGATATGTTGAATTACGAATTTATCCTGAAGGTGTTGCCCCTAGTGATGGAAAAATTGTGTATAGTGGTCCGGCTGTTGTTCAGGGTTCATCACGAGATTTTTCATTTGATTATAATTATTATGTTCCTCGTTGTGCGGGGTGTGCACCAGAACGATATACTGTTGATTTGATTGCTCATGATATTGATCATAATGAATCAGTGTTTTCTACGTCGTTTGTTCTTGTGGGTGAGCAGTGTGATGATTTAGGTGCTCCTGGAAATAATGCTGATGCACAAGAATGTTTACAACCTGATGGCGCGTGTAGTGAAAACTGGCAATGTCCTTCTCAGCTTTGTGTTGAAGGACGGTGTGTTCCTCAACCAATGATTATTGATCTTGATCCTTGGGATGGAGCTACGGGGAATTGGATTACCGTGTTTGGCCGATATTTTGGTGAAGAGCAGGGGCTTTTGGAATTTGGTCTTGATACGAATAATGATGGGGAAGTAACGGATGATGATGTTTGGGTTTCGGCTTCTTTGGCGCAATGTCAGGGTGCTGATTTGTGGCATGATGATTGGATTATTACTGAAGTTCCTGCTGGTGGTGGATTTGCACTTGATATGAATACTGCTCAAGGGTTGAGTTATGCTTCTGTTGCTAACAATGATGTACTTGATTTTGATAGTACATTTACGCTTGAGTCTTGGGTATTTCCGCGAGTATTTCCAAATAGAGGAGTAATTATTGCAAGAAAAAGTGATTCTTATGGACTTTTTCTTTCTCAGGCAATGCAGCCGTGGGCAAGTATTTTACAAGTTGATGGAACCTCTATAAATACTGTTCAAAATTTGGCGATTTTACAAGATGAATGGTCTCATCTTGCGCTTGTTGCTGATGCTGAACAGCATAGGATTAAATTATTTGTGAATGGAGAACTTACGAGTGATGTTGTATATGATGGAACTCTTCAAAAAAATACGGCTCCACTTATTTTTGGCTCTGATGCTCTTGGTATAAATTGGAATGGCGCTTTTGATGAAATTAAGCTCTATAATAGAGCGCTTAGTGATGCAGAAATTCAAACTCGTGCAGCGCGGGGTATTCCTGTTAATGGCGGTGTTGTTGGGCATTGGGGATTTGAAGAAACTGATGGTGTGATATTGGCTGATCAATCTGGAAATAATTTACAAGCAACGTTGCAGGGTAATGGATATTCACTGGGTACATTTACGAGCCCATTTGGTGGTGATTTTGGTATTGGACAGCTTGCTGCTATTCGTGTTACGAGAGATGATGATCCTTCTCTTCGTGATAGTACGGCTGATGATCATGGAAATAGACCAGGGCCTCGTGGAGGACTATTTGAAAAAAATGATGTAGATCGACCAGGACTTTGTCGAGTAGTAGCTGGAGAAGTTGAGGGTGATTTATCACGTAATATTACGGCGGGATTACCTGGTACGCCAATTATTGCGCAAGGTCAGTCATTTGGTGATGCACAATTAAATACGAGTGAATTGGTGTTTGGTGGTATTAGTCCAGTAGTATCAAGTTGGTCTGATCGTTTATTATTTTCTTCTGTCCCTAATAATTTGCTTCCTGGAAGAGTAGGGGTAAAAATTTCTCTTAATGGAAAAGAAAGTAATGGAGTTCCATTTACTATTTTGGGAGATGAAGCCGATATTTTTCCTGTTATTGACTCCGTTGATCCTGTAACTACTACCGTGGGAAGTTATATTACATTGTTTGGGCAACGATTTGGAAATGAAGTGGGAGATGTTGTTATGGCTCCTTCTTTGGAAGTTGCTCGAAGTTGTGCTGCTGCTGATCCTGAAGATCGGCAACAAATTGGATCTTGTTTTGTTCTTGATACCTCCCTTGCTGGTTGTGAAGGAAGTTCTTGGAGTGATAGTCAAGTTGTGATAGGTATTCCCGATAATGCTCCTATTGTACAAGGACAATCATATGTGCTTGTGCTTCGTACTCGTGCTGGGCTTATGACTGATGGTGCTGATGATATTATTGCTATTGTTTCAGGGGATCCTCGGCCAAGTATTTGTCGGTTAGTACCAAAGAGTGGTCCTGCGCCTCGTGCGGATCAACTATCTTTATTTGGGGCAAATCTTGTCGCGGGTAATAATGATATTCTTCAAACATCGCTCCATTTTTGGTGGAAGGATGCTGTGGTTACTGATATTACTACATGGCTATCTGAGTCCAATTCTCGTGATTTAAGTGGACATTCTATTTTTGGTAATCGAATTAGGGATGATCTTATTGATTTTTATTTGCCAGTTTCTTTGGGAGAAGGGTTGTCTATGGAAACAGGTCCAATTAAGGTAACGGTAAATGATGTTGAGAGTAATAGTGTGTATTATGAAGTATCGTTATGTACTGATGATGGTGCTGTGCCTCCTGCGGAAGGATATCGTTGTTGTTCAGAAGGAATTGGTGCTGGTCAGTGGGCTGCGTCAGATCAAGCGTGTCCTGGTGAAACGAGTGATGCGGGATATGTTTGGCGATTTACTACCGGAAAAATTCCAGAGACGCTTCGTGTTGTTGAACAGTGTAGTATCAATGATGGAGGTCAGCCAGAAGGAAATAATATTCCTTCACCAACGCCATGGTATTCTGATAATTTGAATGATGGATGGCCTGATGGAAACAGAGCTTGTGTGAATGCTGATATAGCGGTTCGGTTTACGTTGCCTTTAAAAGTAGAAACGGTATCGTCTCAAAGTGTGCAGGTGTATACGTGTGAAGGAGAAGATTCTATAAATTGTGATAACGGTGTTGATGTTACTGATGAGTTTTCTTTTGTCGTTGAACCTAATGGGGATCAAGGAGTGTTGAAGATTCGAAAACAGGATAATAGTAATTTGGCGGCAAATACCTGGTATCGTATTGAACTTTATGATGCCATTCAATCACAAAAGAGCGTAGAAATTTTGGGAGATTTTGTTGAAAGAAATGAGCCGTTACAACGAACACGACCAATTGAAAATACCGCAATTGCCTATTATTTTGATTTTAAAACGAGTGGTGGTGTTTGTCAGATTACTGGAGCGGGGATTCAACCACCATCATATATTGCCCGTGATTTGGGGGTATTGCAGGATACACGGTTTCCTTATGATATTGGGCCAAATAGTGCAAATAGTCCACAACATCCTTTATTTTATTATGTATGGGGAAGTGGTGATCAAGCATGTCGTGTGATTAATGTTGATGGACTTGGTTGGCAATGGAATGCTGTAGATGAAGACAATCATTCGCTTGCTGATAATAGGGCAGAAGCAACAGTTGCCTCTGGTGACGGGTATCAAGATAGTCGTGGAAAGGTAAATGCTCTGGAAAATACGTTCCCTGAGGGGGTTGATGTTGTTGCTGATACTACAGTGGAAGGACTTCCTATTGATGCTGTTAGTAATTTGATTGTTAATCTTGGAGATCCTCGAGTAACGTATGTTGAGCCAAATTGTTTGGTCTCATGTGTGAATGCATCTATCTTGGCGCAGTTTAACCGACGGATGGATGTTACTACGTATGGATCAGGATTTCGTCTTTTTGAATGTCGTGATGCTAATTGTTTAGATTTTGTGGAAGTTGATTCTGCTTTGTATGATTTATCTCGCTCTACTCAGCGTGAGCTTATTATGGATTGGCAACTGGGAGGGCAGATGAAGGCAAACACATATTATAAAGCTTCACTAAATGGGGTAAATGGTGCTATTGATGATACTGGACATATTAAAGCGCTTGGACGAATTTCTCCACCAATTGCGGGGAATGCATTGCCTGCATTTGAATGGCGCTTTCGAACAAAAGAAGATGGACGAGCGTGTGCGGTGAGTAATGTAGATATTGAACCAAATCCATGGATTGCACGAACTATTGGAGAAAAAACTATTTTTTCAGCTATTCCATATAGTGCTCCCAATGAATGTAGTATTCGTGGTCAACGGCTTAATGCCTGGAGTTATGGATGGGATTGGGAAGTTGGTGATCAATTCGTTGCAACCGTAACCAATTTTGATATAGGAAATGCTTCTTCTTCGCCATATTGTACGAATGCTTGTTTGCCAAAAGGAAGTGATGTTGATAGTGCTTCTGCCGAGAGTGTCCGATTGTGTGGTAATGGTGTTGTGGATCTTGGAGAAGATTGTGATATTGCTGCGCCACGTGAGATTCCTGGCGTTAGTTGTTCACTTAGTTGTCTTCGTCCAGGAAGTGCTCGACGGGGTGTTTTTGATGGGCAGTGTGGAAATGCTGTTGTTGATGAACAACTGGGAGAACAGTGTGATCCAGGTAATGATGGTGAAGGAAGAACTAAAACGGATCATCCTTTTTGTACGGCTTCTTGTCAGCTTCGTGGATCACAGGTTGCTGATAATATTTCTGAACAAGATGTTCAGGCTTCTGTTTGTGGAGATGGATTTGTGACACGTGGAGAATCTTGTGATACCGGTATTTCTCGTATTGGTTGTACTACTCAATGTCTTCATACCGGAACATCGGTAGTTGCTGCATGGTGTGAAACACCAGATAATCGTTTTGTAAATGACACTGCTTGTCTGCAATCTATTAGTGTTTGTGGAAATAGAACTATTGAACAGGGTGAAGAATGTGAGCCAGGTGTTCAGGGAGCAACAACAGAAACGTGTAGCTCTCGGTGTTTGTTGCAAAATGTGTGTAATACACCACTCGCACAATGTGATGCAACTGATCCATGGTGTTTGTCTGATTGTACGTATGCGGGGTCATCATTATTGTATGATATGCCATCAATTTGTGGTGATGGAGAATTGAGTTTTGGTGAATTTTCTGGTGTATATGGGCGGCAACAAACGTATCAATGTGAGGCAGTTGTTGGTGCAAATGGAGATATAATTCCAGGAGATTCTCCTGTGCAATTAGTTACGGCGGTAGGGGAGTCAACACAAATTGATCCACTTGGTTTTCAAACAACGGTGGTAAGTTCTTCTGTTCATGATGGTTTTTCTCTTTTTGGAAGAGATGTTGGAGGAGTTGCTGATTACTTTTTACAATGTGGATATACGGAATTTCAAACTCCTGTACTGGCTGCGGTGGATAGTGTTTCTTATAATGATTGTCCTCTTGAAGGAGGAGATGCTGCTAATGAGTTTGGTGTTTCATCAAATTCATGTTGTTATCCACGGATGAAGCGGGTAGAGGCATATCCTGAAGATGGTGCGGGATTGTCATCTGCACTTGTTTGTCGAAATACGTTTATTTCTTTTTCTTTTAATGGCTATCTTGATGAAAATTCTTTGCAAGGAAATGTTGTTGTAGCCAAGGGGCATGAGCGAGAAAATTTTAATTGTGCACTTGATGGACAAAATGCGGTTGCTGTTACAGATTTAGTATCTGATACGTTTGCATTTGCTGATCAATTGTTTGATCGGGTCACCCCTGATGATGGATTAATTCCATGGCTATGGTGGCATGTAAAACAATTGTTTGCTCGTGTTTTTGTGAGTGATGTTCGTGCTTCTCAATTTGCCTTGAATAATATTCATACGTGGTGTGCTGGCATGGTATCTGTTACTCCGGATATTCAGTATACATTTGGTACAGATAATAATGCTGTTACCTCTACTGTATCGTTGTATATTGATTCACTTCTTGATGAAAATGCCATGTATGCAGTAGTTCTCTCTGGTGGGCAAGGTGGTATTGTTGATCAACGAGGAGTTGGTATAAAAAATGCAAATAATGATGTATCGCTTGATGATAGTTTTGTGTTTCAAACGGGTTCTGATATTTGTAAGATTCAGAGTATTTCTGTTACTCCAAGTACATATACTTATTCTGCTCCAAATACGACGGCAACATTTACTGCCCATGTTGAAAGTACGAATGGTCAGCAAATTGCGTCTATTCCTGGACAATATGCTTGGCAATGGTCTTGGGGACCACA
>CAZEYK010000036.1:0-12816 GCA_964516055.1 uncultured Gammaproteobacteria bacterium | reverse complement strand
AACTAGATTATAAACGAATACATTTCGTATATCAATGCTTTTTGGTATAGTATATGTACTATTTTTAATAATATAATATGTCTGGAGGGGGACTTATTGAACGCTTGGAAAAAGAGCTACTATTAAGGAATTATAGCAGGGCAACCATAAAATCGTATAGTGCTGCAATACGTGGAGTCTATCATTTTTTTAGGAAACCGTTGCGTGAAATTCATAGAGATGATCTCACCGAATATTTTTATAACAAACAAGTAGAGGGGTATTCAAGTCAGACGATATCTCTGTATATGAATGCTATTAATTTTGTGTATCGGGAATTATACAATCATAAACACTTTACCCCTTTTAAACATCCCAAAAAAACAAAACGATTGCCCGTTGTTTTAAGAAAAGATGAAATTGAATCAATCATAGCCGCTACCTCAAATGTTAAGCATAGAACAATGATTACTCTTGCGTATGCCGCGGGCTTACGAATAAGTGAAGTTATTCAATTGCGTGTTCAAGATATTGATTGTGAAGCAATGACCATAATTGTAAGAATGGGAAAAGGAAAAAAAGATCGAATGAGTGTATTGTCACCTCGATTAATTGATGATCTTTCCCTTTTTCAAGTGGGCAAGCAGGGGAGTGATATTTTGTTTGAGAGTGAAAGAGGAGGAAAACTTTCTATTAGGACCATACAGAAAGTTTTTTATAGTATATTGCGTAAAGCATGTATACAAAAACCTGCTACGTTTCATTCTTTACGACATAGTTTTGCAACGCATTTATTGGAGAATGGGGTTGATGTGCGGTATGTGCAAGCCTTGCTTGGTCATAGTAATATTCAGACCACGCAAATATATACAAAAGTTACAAATCCAGCGCTTAAGCGTATTGTGAGTCCTTTTTGAATCAGATGAGTTTCACAACATTCCACCATTCTCCAACATAATCTCCTCGATTATTCTGATACTTTAGATAGTATGCATGTTCCCATACATCAAGGCCAAGTAGGGGAGTATGCCCTTTCAAATATGGAGAATCTTGGTTGGCGGTTCCATACAATTCGAGCTTGCCCTCTGCATTTCGTACAAGCCAGCTCCAGCCACTCCCAAATTGTGATCCCGCATTTTTATTGAACGTTTCCTTCATTGCTTCTAGCGACCCAAATGTTTCGGTAATTTCTGCAACAAGGGCATCATCCTTCTTATTGTTTGGGTTCATGATTTCCCAAAAAAGTTTGTGATTGAGGTATCCGCCACCATTATTGCGGAGCGTAGTTTTATCTCCTGCATCCATATCCAGCGAATCTAGTGTTTGTAATAGTTTTTCCACCGGTGTTTCAGCAAGAGCCAGATATTTTTCTAAAACCGTGTTGAGGTTGTTTGTGTATCCTTGGTGATGCTTGGTGTGGTGAATTTCCATGGTGCGTGCATCAATATGTGGTTCAAGGGCATCGTAGGCATAGCCAAGTTCGGGAAGGGTGTACATATAGGTATGATATGATAATATGAATTATAAAAAATACGACGTACGAAAGAGAAAACTTTAGTATTCGTTCGTATTAGTGTATCATATAGGATGGCGTAGTAAGCGTCAATAATTTATGTATTTATGAAACTATTTGCTTTGTCCTCGAGAATGTTTATGTTCGCTTTACTTACTTTAGCGGGCACGTGTTTGTTTTTTTCTTCGGCTTCTGCTGCGCAAGTATTAACTGCCTCAGATTTTGAAGCAACCCTTACCAGTGCGTCATCGGTTAGTGATCCTGAATATTTGCTTACCGTACATGTGGTAGATGCTCAAAATCAGGGTGGTTTGGGAGGTAGTATCGCGATGGTATATAGTATTGGGACAAAAAGCTATGCAAATAGTTTTGTTGATGCCCCGTTTTCAACTACTGATGATCCAGAAAATAAGCTTAATGGCTATGCTCCAGATTTTCAAGAAGCTATTACTCTTTCTGAAGGAGACAATGTTATTTATATTTGGGGAGGAAGAACATTGTTTGGTACAAGCTATACGTATTTAGGATCATTTACTATTACGTATTCTTCGGTGAAAGATTATAATATTCAGTTAGTTTCCGACGAAAAAGTACACATTTCAAGTTATTCTCTTGTTGCCAATCTGTCGAATGTCTCAAGTGCAACTGAACAAGTGTATTATCTTTTGAATTCTCTTGATAGCACCAAAGGAACAAAGATGAATAAAAATTTCTTCTCACCTAATCGGTATTATTCTGCAGCACCACTTCAATTAAAACTTGGCGACAACACTATTGCTGTGTATGTGACGGATAGTCAAGGAATTATTCGTCCAGGAGCGAAGTCTATAAAATTGTTAACGGTAAATTATAGTCTTGCTCCTGTTACTTTTACTCCTGTCGACCCTGTTGTTGACCCTGTTGTTCAGCAACCGATTGTTGATCCTATTGTTCGGGAGCCTATTTCTGTGGAAGATCCGCAGCCTTTAGAAAACAATACCAATAACACCGATACAAATAATAACAACAATACAGACAACACCAATAATACGAATACAAATAACACGAACAACACTGATAACACAAATAGTACAAATGAACAGGTTGCAATGGATAATACACAACAAGATCTTGCTGACCGAGAAGCAGCACTTGCTACTCGGGAACAACAATTACAACAGGAACTTGATATGTTGGATCAAATGGCTACGAATGATGGAGGAAATGGATCTGACCAAGGACAAGAAGACTTATCACAAATGATGCGGGATCAACTTACTCAGCAGCTTGATTCACTTCATGAAGAACAAACTCAAGTGGCAATGGAACAAGATGCTGTGGAATTATTGCAACAACAAATGGATACAAGTAAAACCCCTCAGGACGATACTAAAAAAGCCGATTCTTCTTTGGTGGTAAACCCATGGATTATGGTTGCCTTTAGTGCCGTTATTGCCATGCTGCTTGGTGTTATTGTTGGGCTTGTCGTTCGTAACAAGAAAAACAACGATAGTGTACTATAATAGATATATATACACGTATATTAAAAAACGTTACTCAGTGTGAGTAACGTTTTTTTGTTTGCGTTTGCTATATTGTTAGATTTTTCCGACAAGGTCTAATCCTGGTTTAAGGGTATCGCTGCCAGGTTTCCAGTTTGCTGGACATACTTCGCCTCCATGTTCACGAACAAATTGGGCGGCTTTGAGTTTTCGAAGGAGCTCCTGGGCGCTGCGACCAATGCTGTTGTCATGAATTTCGTATGCTTTGATAATACCATCAGGATCAACAACAAATGATGCACGGTATGAAAGCCCTTCTTCTTGTATGTATGTTCCCATTGCTTTACAAAATGATCCTGTTGGATCGGCTGCCATAGGGAATTGAACTTCTTTGATAGCAGGGGAGTTATCGTGCCACGCTTTGTGGACAAAGACGGTATCGGTACTCACACTAATTACCTCTGCATTACTCTCTTGAAATTCTTTGTAGAGGTGTGCCATTTCACGGAGTTCTGTTGGACAAACAAAGGTAAAGTCTGCTGGATAGAAAAAATATACAATCCATTTTCCTTTGAGATCACTTGGTTTGTATTTTGTTATCTTTCCTTCGTGATAACATTCAAGAGCAATGTCTGGAACGGAGGTATTAATGAGTGGTGTGGGGGGTTGTTGTTCTATCATAGATGATATAAAATTATATGTTTCTGTCTCATCATAGAATTTTTTTGGGTTGCTGGCAAATGGTGGCGTGTATATTGATATCGTATAACTACGATGCGTAGTTATACACAGGGAGTTTTCTGATTGAGTGTTGTGTTTGTGATATAGTATGTTCATATTTCATTTATTTATTATTTTGTTTTCTATTATGGAGTCAAAACGAAACAATTTGTTTGATGTCATGAGTCCTGCTCAAACCTTTGTATTTGGTATTGTTGCTGGAATTATGACCTTGTGTACTATAGGATTTTTTGTCTTGCTAAGTATTATGCTTACTGGAGGAAATTTTGCCATGGCAAAAACTTCTGGAGGAAATGCTGTTGCTGCCGCACCAAATGCAGCTGCGCCAACCGCTGCCGCACCAACCGCAGCACGGCAAGTAACGATCGATATTGATGAAAAGAATGATCATATTCTTGGAGATAAAAATGCAAAAGTAACGATTGTTGAATTTTCTGATGCAGAGTGTCCATTTTGTTCACGATTTCATCCAACTATGCAGCAAGTGATGGCAGATTATGATGGAGATGTCCGTTGGATATTTAGACATTTTCCACTTGAATCTATTCACCCAACAGCAAGAAAATTAGCAGTTGCTTCTGAGTGTGCGGCACAACAAGGAAAATTTTGGGAATTTACTGATCAATTATATGAGCGACAAGGATCGTTTAGTGCTGATACGGTAATCAAGGGACTTGCAAAGGAACTTGGGTTAAATGCAAGTAAATTTGATTCTTGTTTTGATGGACGAGAAACGGATAACCTTGTACAGGATGATCTTAATGCAGCTACTGCGGCTGGATGTACTGGTACGCCATGTAGTATTGTGATTGATAAAGATGGAAATACCACACCAATCAATGGAGCATTTCCTATTGATCGAGTGAAGGCAATTATTGATCCATTGCTTAAATAGTTTTTCAGTATCACGAAGAGAAAGTCGCCAAACGGTGACTTTCTTTTTTGTTTTATAGTGTGATATACTCTGATCATATATTGTCTATTTTTTATGCCTACACATCACTTGCAAACAAAAAATGGGTTAGTTCCTGAAGAAGAGGATGTTTGTTTGTTTGCAAAAACAAATTATCGCCAACAGTTGCATAAATTTGGTATTAAGACCGATGATCGTCGGCGGCATATGTATGTGATAGGGAAGACAGGAATGGGGAAAACAACCCTCATGGAAAACATGGTGCTCAGTGATATTTATAATGGGCATGGTATTGGGCTAGTGGATCCTCATGGGGACTTTGCGGAAAAAATTATTAATTTTATTCCACCACACCGTATTAATGATGTTGTTTATTTTAATCCATCTGATTTAAATTATCCGATTGGGTTTAATATTTTGGAAGTTGCTAATGAAGAACAAATGCACTTGGTGGCGGCAGGATTGATGGGAACGTTTAAAAAGATTTGGCCAGATGTGTGGAGTTCTCGAATGGAATATATTTTGAATAATACGCTTATTGCATTATTGAATTCTCCTGGGACAACCTTGTTAGGAATTAATCGATTGCTTAGTGACAAAAAGTATAGAAAGCAAATTGTCGGAAAATTGAATGATCCTGTGGTAAAAAGTTTTTGGAATGTTGAATTTGCCAATTATGAACCACGATACCAAAAAGAAGCTGTTGCACCGATTCAAAATAAGATTGGACAATTTTTGAGTGCTTCTGTTATTCGGAATATGGTGGCTCAAGTAAAATCTACTATTAATATTCGTGAGGCAATGGATAGTCGGAAGATTATGATTATGAATCTTTCAAAAGGGCGTATTGGAGAAGATAACAGTCGATTGCTAGGAGGAATGTTGATTACCAAAATTCAGCTTGCGGCAATGGAGCGGGTAGATACACCGGAAGAAGAACGAAAAGATTTCTTTTTGTACGTGGATGAGTTTCAAAACTTTGCAAATCCGAGTTTTGCCAATATTTTGTCTGAGGCACGAAAGTATCGATTGAGTTTGATTATGGCTCATCAATATATTGCACAACTTGACGAAATTGTGGCTGATGCGGTATTTGGTAATGTGGGAACAATGGTTACCTTTCGTGTGGGAGGAAGTGATGCTGAAATATTGGTCAAAGAATTTACCCCAACATTTTTGGAAGAAGATATTGTGAATTTGCCGAAGTTTCATATTTTGTTGAAGTTGATGATTAATGGGGTAGCTTCGCAGCCATTTAGTGCACTTACTATGGGGCCTATTGGTTCAGTAACAGACAGTGCAGAAAAAGTGATTCGGGTATCTCGTGAGCGGTATGCTAAAACTCGGGAAGAAATTGAAGAAAAAATTCTTCGATGGAGTGGTATGGAATCTGGAGATGATTATGATGCAGATGATGACGATGATAATACTCCCTCTGCTAAGCCAACCCGATCTCGGGTGCCATCATCGTCAGATATTAAAAAACCATTCATAAAAAAGACAGAGAGCAGAGATTTTTCAGAAAAAAAGGTTCCCTCAAAACCAGAAGAAAAAGTGGCATCACTTACGGCATTGCTTTCACAAAATGCGGAACAAAAATCTGTTGATACTCCAAAATCATTGCCGGATAATGCGCCGTCTTCCTCATCTGGTGCACAAACATTAGCGGCATTGGCAGCAACTCCTCGAGCAGCTGATGGTGGGGGTACCTCTCCCCATAAGAAACGTAACCGAAGTCGATCTCGGGGGAAAAGAAATACTTCCGAAAGTACTACAAATTCACGTCCTGCTTCATCATGAGGATACCACATTATATTTTTATGTCATTTTTGAAAAAAACAGAACAGCGTTCATCACAATCATTGTTTGATACGATTTCATCACTCATCCTTATTGTAGGAGCGTTGGTACTCCCATTATTTTATCTTCCGCTTACTCGAAATGTGCTATTTTTCCCAAAGAGTATATTTTTTTTGGGAGTTGTTTTGCTTGGCGTATTGGTTTGGTTGGTTCGGGTTGTTGTTACTAAGGAGTTATATATTCGGCGAACGGTTGTTGATCTTCCTATCTTATTTTTTGTTGGCGTTGTTCTTATTTCTGCATTTGCCTCGTATTCTCATTCGTTGAGTTTTTTTGGGCAGGTGGATGAGTATGTTTTTCATGTGGTAAGTGTTGTGGTGAGCGTGTTGTGGTTTTGGCTATTGGTACAGTATGTGAATACCACTATTTTGTGGCGATGGATGATTTCGTTATTATTGTTATCTGGATTGTTTGTTGGTGTGGCATTTCTATTTCGGGGGTTGTCTATTTTTCAGGGGATTACCGCTACGGTTGGGGTAAATCTTATTTCTGGGGCAACGAGTGTTTTTGGTGTCTATATTGCTGTGCTTTGTATTATTTCGTGTGGATTATTGATGGTAAAAGGGAGAACGTTTATAGAACAATGTTTACCTGCGTTGAGTGCTATTGTTGGATTTGTGGTGCTCTTACGGATAGGGTTTACCCTGCCGTGGGTTATTTTTGCCGTAGGGTGTGTTGGGCTCTTGGTGATTGGTATGGCGATGCTTGCTGATGCCTGGTTGCCTATGGTTATTGGTGTCTTTTGTTTGTTTATTATGACATTGTTGTTTATTTTTATTGGTTCCCCTGGAGCACTCAAGGTATCTATTCCTATTGAGGTGTCGCTTGGTGCACGAACATCTTGGAGTATTGCGTTTCAGTCTGTTCTTTTTAGTGCAAAGCAGTTTTTGTTTGGTTCTGGTCCGGGAACGTTTGTGTATAATTTTTCACAGTACAGACCGCAGGAGTTTAATTTGAATGAGTTGGTGTGGTCTGTTCGGTTTCGACAATCATATAATTCCTTTTTTTCTCTTTTGTCTGAAGTTGGGGTGTTGGGAGTGTTGACGTGGTTGTTTATGGTTATTTTTTCTTTTGGTTCTATTTTGAGTGCCTGGTTTAATACTCGTCCATCAATTTGGAAACGGACCGTGCAGAGAGTAGCAAAAGATATGACCCATGAAGCAAATCCTCAGGTACGATTGCGGTTGGAAATTTTTGTGTTGGTTGCTAGTTGGGTGGCATTAACCTTTGGATTTTTTGTCTTGTATTACGATATGATGGGATGGTGGTTGTGGTGGACCTTGCTTGCATTGGTGCTAACGGGTATTTCGGCAATTTTGCCAGATGTTATGTTTGATAAAAAAATATACTTGCAAGTGTCTCCACAATATTCACTCGCCGTCTCTTTTGGTATGGTCTGTGTGTTTGTTGCGGTGGTGTTGTTTGGTACTTCTCAGGGAAGAATATTTTTTGCAGAGGCTGCGTTTACGCAGGCTTCACGAAGTTCATCTGTTGATGGGAGTGAGCAATTTATACAAAAATCGTTAATTTATCGACCAGGGTACGTGCCGTATCGTCTTGCTCTTGCGCGTATACATTTGCAACAGGCGCGTATACTTTCTGAACAAGGAGATGCCAATCCTGAACAAGTTGCTTCTCTTGTGGCAAATGCGGTTAATGATGCTCGGTTTGCGGCGGATGCTGATACAAAAAATGTGGAGACATGGGAAACGCTTGCTGCCATGTACATGAATGCACGGGTGTTTGCGAAAGAAGCAAATGTTTGGGCGCAAGATGCACTTCATAATGTCGTTGATCTTGAGCCGACGAATGCTATTGCCCATTGGCGACTTGGGGACACCTATTTGTTTGCGCAGGAATATGATCAAGCTGAAACGTGGTATAAACAAGCAATTGCCCTTAAACCGAATCATTTGCAAATGTATAATTCTCTTTCTGATTTATATGAGTCTCAGGATGATTTAGATAAGGCTATTGCGGTATATGAACCTATTGCTCATTTGATTTCTCAAAATTCAGAAATGTCCTTTGCTATTGGGAGGTTGTTTTATAATAGAGGAATGGGGGATGATGTGGAACAGGCTCAATTGCTTTGGGAACAAGCAGTGGCTCTTTCGCCGAATTTTTCTAATGCGTTGTTTAGTTTGGGGTTATTACATGAAAAAAATGAGAATATGGAAAAGGCATTGGACTATTATAAACAGGTGCAAGTGTTAAATCCTGATAATGAAGATATTCAGAAAAAAATTCGATTATTAACCCAATAATCTTGAAATTTTACTCATGATTGTTATACTACGCAAACTATGACTGTAACTATTGATGATATTACCCACATTGCCACATTGGCACGGCTTTCTCTCTCACCAGAAGAAAAAGTTCAGTATGCGCAAGAATTGTCTGTTGTTCTTGATTATATTGGTATGCTTGATGACGTTGATACAGAGGGCGTGGAAGAAACGTGTCAGGTTACTGGGCTTCAGGATATTGTACGAGAAGATGTTGTGGTTGATTCTTCTGAGGAAGAACGTGCTGCTTTGATTGCTGCATTTCCTGATCGAGTTGGTGCCTTATTGAAAGTAAAAGCGGTGTTTGATACAGATGGAGATATATAACCGTCTGTTTTGTCTACGCGTTAAGATTTACGTATATTTATGTCATTACACAAATTAACTATTGCTCAGGCTGCACAAGGGTTGCGAGATAATACATTTTCTTCTGTTGAGTTGACGCAATCTTGTTTGAATCGTATTGAGGAAAGAAACGATGTTATTAATGCGTTTCTTTCTGTTTCTTCTGAATATGCTCTTGAAAGAGCAGCACAGGCTGATGAACAAATTGCGGCAGGGAATCATCAACCACTTATGGGGATTCCCTATGCAGTGAAAGATGCTATTTGTACCAAAGGTATTCGTTCTACAGGAAGTGCAAAAATTTTGGATAATTATATTCCGCCATATCAAGCAACCGTTATTGATCGTATTGAACAAGCGGGTGCGGTATTGGTGGGAAAAAATAATTGTGATGCATTTGGGCATGGAGCGAGTAATGAAAATTCCATGTATGGTCCGGTAAAAAATCCTCATGATGAAACGAAGGTTGCCGGGGGTTCTTCTGGTGGGTCTGCTGCTGCGGTTGCTGATCATCAAGTGATTTTTTCTATTGCAGAAGATACTGGTGGTTCAATTCGTTTTCCTGCATCTTTGTGTGGTATTGCGGGGCTTCGTCCCAGTTATGGAAGAAATTCTCGATATGGGTGTATGCCTATGGCGAGTTCTCTTGATACGGTTGGTCCGATGGCAAAATCTGTGGAAGATATTGCATTCCTTATGGAAGTTATTGCGGGGAAAGATCCAAAGGACGCTACTACCGTGTCTGATGTTGTGCCTCAGTATACGAAGGAACTTGCTACTCCTGTGTCTGGCATGAAGGTAGGTGTACCAAAAGAATATTTTGAAGTGGATGCCATGGACGATGAGGTAAAAGCATTGGTTGAAGAAAAAATACGATCATTAACGGATTTGGGGATCATCATTGTTCCTGTTTCTTTGCCACATACAAAATATGCTATTCCTGTGTATTATATTGTTGTTCCGAGTGAAGATAGTTCTAATTTAGCACGGATTGATGGTATTCGGTATGGTGTTCAGACAACCGAGGCTTTTTCCTTATATGATACCTATGCGTTTACCCGATCAGCTGGATTTCCAGAAGAGGTAAAACGCCGAATTATGATTGGGACGTACGCGCTTTCTGCGGGATATTATGATGCGTATTATCGAAAAGCACAAAAAGTTCGGACACGTATTATGCAAGATTTTACAGACGTTTTTTCAGAAGTTGATGCACTCATTACGCCAACATCGCCATTTCCTGCATTTGGTATTGGAGAAAAATCTGATGACGTCCTTGCTATGTATTTAGCTGATGTATTTATGGCTCCCGCAGCTCTGGCTGGTATTCCGGGGTTATCTATTCCTATTGGGAATACCAACGCAGGATTACCTGTTGGTATGCATATTATGGGGCCCCGAATGGGCGAAGGTACCGTGTTACGGCTTGGGCATCATATTGAACAGCATCTTGTATAAAGGAGGTGTGTTATTGTTCCACTTTTTAAAAAAATATTATGTTTGTTGTGTTATGAAAAAAGAAACTATAGAAAAGTGTGAACAAGATGCCAAAGAAGATTTTAGTTATTACATTAATGAAAGAGGTGATTATCGTGATACGTGGAAGATTTTTCGGATTATGTCTGAATTTGTGGAAGGGTATCAGTTTTTAAACCAGCTGGATAAGGAAGTCACCGTTTTGGGTTCGGCACGGTTACCTGAAGATAGTACTTATTACAATATTGCTCGAGAGCTTGGAGGTTTATTGGGAAAAAATGGATATACCACTATCACTGGTGGTGGTCCCGGAATTATGCAGGCTGCAAATAGAGGGGCGTTTGAAAAGGATGGTAATTCTGTTGGATTAAATATTCAGTTGCCATTTGAACAGCGGATTAATCCGTATGTAAAAAAATCTACGGCATTTTATTATTTTTTTACTCGGAAGGTCATGTTGACTTCACCAGCGCATTCATTTGTCTATTTTCCTGGTGGTTACGGAACAATGGATGAATTTTTTGAAGTGGTGGATCATATGGAGCTTGGTCAAATGTGTGATTTACCGCTTATTCTTGTGGGAAGAGAATTTTGGCAACCATTGTTGGATTTTTTGGAAGAAAAGGTGTGCAAACTTGATAATAGGCATCAGAGTACCATGGATAATTGGCATCTAGTTGATACTGCCGAAGAAGCATTTGCTATTATTGATGGCCGTGAAGGAAAAAATTCGGCGTGTCCTTTGTCTGCTATGAATTTTCATAATGGAGCAAAAAATGTGGATTGGCGTATTTTTCGTATTATGTCTGAGCTGGTGGAAGGGTTCGAATTTTTAACTGGATTGGTAGAAGATGTGACCATTTTGGGAACGAGAAGTGTGAAACATGATAGTCCTTATTATATCGCCGCATATAGATTGTCTCGGTCACTTGTTGAAAATGGTTATGCTATTGTTACTGGAGGTGCAGCGGGTATTGCGGAAGCAGCAAATAAAGCGGCAATGGAAAATGGGGGAGAATCATTTGGTATTGGCATGCAAGTGAATGGAGAACAAATGGTAAATCATTATTTGACTAAATCTATTATTTTTCAGTTTCCATTTACGAGAAAACTTATTGTTACGGCGCCATCTAAAGCATTTGTCTTTTTTCCAGGAGGATTTGGTACTATGCATCATTTATTTGAAGTATTAACGCTTATTCAGACGAAAAAAATGCAACCCGTTCCAATTGTGTTATTTGACTCTGCATTTTGGAAGCCTCTTGATACATATATTCGTGGTATTCTTGCTGGGAAGATGGAAACTATTTCTTCGCAAGATGTTGAGTTGTATCATATTGTCGATAAAGAAGAAAATGTTGTACAGATTATTAATACGTTTCGGAAGAAGGTTTAATGTTGTTTAATTACGCTTCATCCCTCGTGTACTGATATATTTATATGATTCCATGGTTTCAGTGGACAACTATTCCCCTTGGTCCTGTATCTATTCAAGTGTGGGGACTTATGGTTGCTCTTGGTATTTTTTTATCAAGTGTTATTATTACTCGCGTTGCGAAAAAAAAAGGATTTTCTTCTGAATTGTGTTATGACGCTATATTATGGATGATTCTTTTTGGGATATTGTTTTCTCGGGTGTTTCATGTATTGTTTTATGATATTGGATTTTATATAGCAAATCCTTTTGAAATTATTCAACTGTGGCATGGAGGACTATCTTCTTTTGGAGGAATTTTTGGAGCGGGAGTTGGGTTGTTCTTATTTTGGAAAAAGCGAACATTATCAACAAAACAGTTGCTGCCATTTCTGGATATATTGAGTTTTGGGGCGGTGTGCGGATGGATTATTGCGCGGTTTGGCTGTTTTTTTATTCATGATCATTTAGGGAAGGAAAGTAATAATTTCTTTTTGGCAATGAAGACTCCTGGCAATGGATCTCGGTATGATATGGCACTTTTGGAGATTATTGGGATGTTACCTCTTGCTTTCGTATTTGTTGTGTTTAGGAAAAAGAAATTATTCGAGGGGTGGTTTTTGGCAGTGCTTTTTGTTTATTATGGGTGTTTGCGGTTTGTCCTTGATTTTTGGCGTGTAGATACGACATATGTTGGATTGACCCCGGCACAGTATTTTGCTATGGTGCTGGTGGCAATAGGGGGGTATATGTTTGTGAAACGAGGGAGTTTTAGGAAATAATGTTCAATTTTTGTCGTATTGGTT
>CAZEYK010000035.1:0-12972 GCA_964516055.1 uncultured Gammaproteobacteria bacterium | reverse complement strand
TTGCGTTGCTGTTTCGAATATGGTGGAGTATCAGGTGTGTCGGGAATAAGGCCTGTGTTGTCGTTTGAAAGTGTGTTTGTATATTCTCGGTGGTATGGAAACTCGGGGTACTCGATAAAGTTCACGGCTTCGTGTGTGTTGTAGCAATTTGCTTTCATTTTGTTCATCAGAAAGAATGTTCGTTTTACGGCTCGGCGTTTCACGATATCGTCTTTGAGATCATGAAGTTCGAAGTATGACGCCATAAATACGAGGCGAAAGATATTTCGTACTTCCAAATAATGCTGTCCCAAGTCTCGAATACGTTTGTCAATATTTCCTGTGTGTTGCACACCAGCCCAAATATCGAGTGGAATAATATTTCCGTCTTCATCTGTTTTGACATCGTGTCTATGTGCAGAAAACTTTTGTTTGGCGGAGGGTGGCATATCGAGCCACTCTCGTGAATCGAAATATCCTTGTGCTTCGTCAATAAATATCTGTCCGCCTTTAATATGTAAGAGTTCGGGTATTTCAGACCAAAAGTAGACACGCCCGACGGTTTTGAGGTCAATCTGTTTTCGAAGAACGTATCTCGTGAAATCAAGTTTCCAATTTGCGTACACATCGTAGCCTTTGAGAAACATTTCAAGTGCTTTGTAAGTCATGAAGAGTGTTTTTCCTGCTCCTGGTTTTCCTGTGACAATAGTAATCATAGAGGTTATGGTTTAAAGAATGTTGCAATCTGCAAAATGAACGTAAACAAGAAGATTGTCATTTCCACAAACATCACCAAGAGTAATACTTTGAACAATACGAATATTGGAAAGACAAGGTCGATTTGCGAGAATGTCGGTGCCATTGTGGCAAATGCGTTTGTGACGGCCGTAATAACGCTGTTATTCGGATCGGCGTCGGGTAAGAGTGAGATAATTTTTACTAGAATTGATTCAATGAAAGTAAACATACGCTATTCGTTATCACTAAATAGATGTGTTATACGAAAGACCACATACAAGGCGAACGATAGCCAAAGGAGTGCAACAATATAGGGGCGCATGGCGCTCGTGAATGATTTTACTCTCGGGTCGCTTGCAGAAAATACTTTTACATCAAGATTATATTGTCCATCTCCTGACATACTTTTGAATGTAATATCTAATGCGTTCGACGACGGACTTGAGTATTGTCCGTTGAACATATTATAGAAGCCATCATGAAACGCAAAGTAGTAATTGAAGACAATCTTTTTTCGGAGTTCCGTCACAATGCGAGGAAAGAAATAATTTGTTTCATCGGGATTTGCCACAAAGTCGAGATCGGAAACAAAGATACCAAATGGATATTGTCGCTTGAGTGTTGCGTCCTCTATGAGTTGTACTACATAGTGATAGGCTGTCGTAGTTGCGGATAGTGTTACCTGATAATCACTCGTGTCCGCCATGCTTTCGAGTGTTCTCGTGTGGAAATTGTCGGTAATCAAGTTTCCCTCGCTGTCATACTGTGCAATCACAAAGGTGAGGTCTTCGAGTGCTTCTTCGGGGTATGTGAATGAAAACGTAAATTCTTTTGACGTAGAACCTCGTGGAAGCGTGAGGGCAACATCGAACACGGGGCTTTTTATCGTAATGTCATAATCGTCATATATCCCAAAATTGAAATACCAATCTTCGGGATAGCCATCGACAAACTCAATACCGTCGACTGTTACGAAATCCATTAAGTTGTCGTAATCAACGCAATCGCCCGATATACTATCTACTTCTCTTGCAATCACTCTGTCGGATAAACTGGTGTGATAAAATTCTGCTGAAAATGTATGATCTTCAGTACACGCAGCCGTGTACTGAATTTCTTCAAATCCAAGACAATCATCAGTAAATCCAATTCTATTTTCTCCGACATACGGACATGTTCCTGATACCGTGACCCATGTGTCATTGATAACTTCTTGATCCTGTAGCGGGTGTGTAATTTCAAACGGAACGGTTATCGGGTCGGTACTGAATACTTTGAAGAAAATGTCTGTTGAAGCACCGTAGGTATAGCGTGTCGCTCCTTTATAGTAATACTCTTGTCCATTTGGGTAGTTCTCACTAGTACCAAGATAATTTTCATTGTTATACATTGTCCGAAGAAGTGAACCTGATTCATTGTCTGCACTTGAGGCACTGTTCAAAAGTACGAAGTATGAGGTGTTACCGCTTACGGTGACTGGCTCATCAAAGGTAAAGTACGACCAGTGATAATATGTTCCGTCGTTTGCTCCACCCTCCGCATTTGCATTACAACTTGCGTCATAGTTAATCATTTCATTGAGCTCGTCGGCAGTAAATTGTTTTGTGGCAAGTGGGCTTGCACATCCGCCGTACCAGCCGTTTGTCGCCGAAGAACAGAGCGTTAATGTTTTTGGTTTGGTAATCGTACCAAGACGACAGAGTTTGAACGCGACGGTGCTGATTGCTTCTGTGTCGGCTTGCGTGACGAATGATTGTCCGTGTCCTGTTTCATTGCTTGAGCGGATAAACCATGTGTACCAATTTGAGGACGGAGAAAACGCTACCACGTCGCCGACAGGGCTATCTGCTTTTGCTTGTCCTGAAATGAAAAACGACACTCCTATGCCTATCACTATCGCAATCATGAGCGTCGCTTTGTGTTTTGTTAATGCTATATTCATATGGATGTTTTATCTGTATGTCATGAGGCACCGTCGCGGGGGCTTTTGCTTATTGAGAGCAAGCCCCCGCCGTGCCGAAGCCTATCGCATGAACCGACGAGCAAGGCGCCAAACGAAGCCGATGGAGAAGATGATCACACCCACAATCACGATATTTGAGATGTTGGCGGTAATTACACCGACCACATTTTCTTTCATCGTGTCGACCACACTTGCGGTCGTAGAGGCGACATCAGCGTCCACGGCAGCGAACGCACTTGATCCAGCCAAGAGTCCACCAGCGAGCGCGAGCCCGAATGCGGTTACTTTGGCTTTGGTACCAAGGACAAAGCTTTTGATTTTCTCAATCATAGCCATTAGTCTTTTATGTGTCTTATGAATAACAATAGTAAGCCGACCACTGTTCCAAGTACCAAACCGAGAACAATCGCTTTAGCGTAGACCTGTCCTATCATTAGGAAATCATCTACGTAGCACGAGTTGTTTAGTAAGATATATACGGAACACATACTATTTGCCCGAAGTTATCGCCAAGAAGACACTGACGACTATGAATAGAACGAGAGGAAACATAAGGCTTAGACCGAATCCCTCGAATAAATTATTTATGAGACCAGCCATAGCTTATGTTTTAAAGATGAGTAAAAGGATGATCACCGCAAGCAGACCAAATACCAGCGCGAACGACACGGTAAAGAGTTGGCTGAAAAAATTAATCAGATCCAATGCGTCGTCGGTCAAGCTCATGGTGGTGGTTGTTACGGTAAAGAAATCCATACTTATTTCTTGTTAGGGATGTAATAATCCGTGAACGCTCGCTTGCGTTTACCGCCCTCGATATAATACGGAAATATTGCCACGTCCACTGTTATTTTTTCGCCTTGTTTTCCGACTTTGAGATCCATGTCGGACACATTTACTTTTACTGGGTAAATACTTCCCTCCGGCTCGATGAACAGTGTTCGACTTTGACCCTGACTTCCGTCCTTTCGGGTGAACTCCCGTACTTCTTCTTTTTTGAGAACTCCGCTTAATTTGAACATATACTTGTATTGTTTCTTTCATAAGTAATGAATTACATTGCTTCGCAATCGACCTTTGATTTTGCGATGTTCTCATCATAAAATTTTCATGTTCCCAAAAATTTCGGGGAAGATTTACAGGAATAACAAAAAAGCCCTCGGTTGAGAGCTGTTTTGTATTGAATTTTGCGGAACTAGAGGTATGTTTTGTTGATTCGGACTCGTCCTTGTTTGCCTGTGTTATACACAAGGAAATCTCGTATTTCGTTATCTGTCTGTTCGCATATTTTCTCGTTTATATATTCGCATGCCCGATGATAGCGTTTCCACCCGTCTTGATCTTTGGTGTAGTCCATATCTCCGAACTCATCATCGGCTATTTCCGAGTAGAAAAACTCATCTTCGATATTACTTTTATTCGTGATGAAAATATGGTGCAGGAGCTTGTGAGCGTTCGTGATCTTATCTTGCTTATTGATAAGCACTTTCTTACCCCGAACGTAGAGTACGCTTAGTTTGTCATCAAACCATGTTTCTTCTTTCTCAGCTTCAAAAAATGATTCCTTATCCAGCTGATTGAATATTTCGCTATTGACCACCTTGAACGAAAGCGAAAGCATGTCCCGAGAGTAGGGCTTTGAGAAAAGCTGACAAAGGGTCTCAAACTCAAGTCTATCATCAACTCCGCATTTTTTGAGCTTCTTCATCTTGCCGTAGATAATCTCAAGATTGCTGTAATATATCCAAAACTGGCGTGAAAAAATGGCTTGTCCCTTTACGTCGAGAAATTGATCCTCGTCGAGGCAGTCTTCACTGTGTTCTCCCATGACTTTGGAGGTCTCGTCGAATATCTTTTGGAGGACGCTTTTGGCTACTGGGTCGGTGTTTAGGAAGTAGATGTATTTATATACAATCACGAAACGCTGAAAAACATTCCGCTCTATCGAGAAGAGTTGCGTGAACTCGAGCATGCGCTTCTTGATGGTGTCGGCGGAAAGTTTCATGTGGGTTAAGAAACTGAATAGCGAATAGTGAATGCGAAAGATAATCGCTCATATTTATTTTAAATTCCGAATAATCTTCACCACAACGCCACGAATTTCCACCTCTTGTCTGTACGTTGGGCTAAAGGTCGGATTTGCTGGCTGTAATCGAATCCTATCCTTTTCTTGATAGTATTTTTTTAGTGTTGCCTCGTTGTCATCTATGATTGCGACAACTGTATCGCCATTTTCTGCTGTCTGCTGTTTTTTGACGATAATAAAATCACCATCAAAAATACCTTCTTGTATCATTGAATTACCCTTTGCTTTGAGGGCATATAGATTGCCTCGCAAGGGATCTTCTCGAACTACTCTGATAAATTCTTCGGGGGTCTCGATGGCTTCCAGTGGTTTACCGCAAGCAATCGTCCCTAGTAGAGGTACTTCTATGTACTGCTGGCGTTTTGCTGGCAAGTACAGCCCTCGTTCTTTTCGCTCATCTCGGCGTAAATACCCTTTATCTACTAGCTCGGTAATATGTTCATGAACGGTAGAGAGAGCGGAAAGACCGAACTTCTCCTTTATTTCCTCTAACGAGGGAGAAACCTCGTTTTCTTCAAGATATGTGCAGATGTAGTCGAATATTTCCTTTTGTCGTTTGGTCAATCTGTTCATATATGATCAGTATACCCGAACTTAAACCGAAGAACAAATATCTAAAAGTGTGGACAAATGCTTGAAAAAAGTATAAAATCTATACAGTGTTATTATACATGGTCTAAAGAAGCTAGTTATGAGTACACAAGATAAATTAAGCGAAAAAGTGCTTCTCAAAAAAATTGAAGAACTTGAGAAAGAATTAAAGAAAATTAAAAAACAAAAGAAGTATGGCTTAGTCTGGGAAGATAAGCCTGAGCAGATTGTGGAAGATTGCAAACGCAATGTTCCTATTTTGCGTTTGAAAGAGAAGAAAAAAGGAATCAATCCTGTTGTAATGACAGATGAATCAAAAGATGAAAACATTTTGATTGAGGGTGACAACTACCATGCACTTTCAGTTTTGAATTACACCCATAAAGGGAAAGTTGATGTTATCTACATAGATCCACCTTATAATACTGGTAAAGCGAAAGAGTGGAAATATAACGATAAGTTTGTTGACGAGAATGACTCCTATAGGCACAGTAAATGGATTTCTTTAATGGAAAAACGACTTGTTCTGGCAAGTAGTTTACTTAAGAAAAACGGTGCAATTTTTATAAGTATCGATAATAATGAACAGTCAACTTTAAAATTATTGTGTGATGGTATATTTGGTGAGAAAAATTTTGTAGGTGTTTTAATTTGGAAAAAGAAAGAAGGAGGTGGTCAGGCTGATGATCATTTTGTAACAGAACATGAATATATTTTAGTCTATAGAAATACACCTGATTTTAAATGGTTAGATGAAGAAATTCTGTTAGAAGATACACAGTTTAACAAAGAAGACGATGGTGGAAAGTTTAATGCTGTTAAATTAGCAAAATGGGGCAACACTGCAAGAAAAGAAGATCGTCCTAAAATGTATTTTTCCATTAAGTCACCAGATGAAACTAATGTATTTCCAATAGCACCTGACGGCGGTGATGGTAGGTGGCGTGTTGGCAAGAAAAGAATGGATTTTTTAATTGAGAATAATTACATTTTTTGGCAAAAAAAAGACGAACAATGGGTACCCTATGAAAAAATATATTTTGAAGAAGGTGATGTAAAAAAAATTAAAGAAAGAAGTATTTTGTATGAACTTGCAACTACAGCTGATGGAACAAATGAATTAACAGATATTTTTGGTAAAAAAGACGTTTTTGAGAATCCAAAACCAACAGAATTGATTAAATTTTTGCTACGATATAGTACAGCCAAGAATGCTACCGTTTTAGATTTTTTTGCAGGAACTGGAACATTAGGTCATGCTGTTTTATCTTTAAATAAAGAAGATGGTGGTGAAAGGAAATTTATAGTTTGCACAAACAATGAGAATAACATTTGTGAGGATGTCACTTACGAAAGATTAAAAAGAGTAATGAAAGGTTACAAAAATAAGAAAGATGAAAAAGTAGAAGCTCTTGGAGGTAATCTGCACTACTATAAAACAGACCTTGTTGATATTGAAAAACTTCACGATACTCCCGACCAAGCAAAAGTAAAACTTACCTACCAAGCAGGAGAAATGATTGGTCTGCGCGAAAATACACTTAACGAAGTTGAAAAAAATGAGTGGTGGCAAATTTTTGAAGGACACGGAAAAAATACAGCTATTTATTTCAAAGAAGATAAAGAACAGTTGCAAAAACTTGTTGATATTCTTGAGAAGAAAAAAACTCCATCCGTTTTGTATATCTTTAGCTGGGGTAAAAATGAATATAAGAGTGAATATAGTTCACAGAATATCCGTGTCGAAGATATTCCAGAGCCAATACTTGAGGTATACAAGGAAATTAACCGCCTATAATTATGTTTCCACTTAAACCTTTTCAAGAAATTGCTATTGCGAAACTAAAGGATCAATTCCTTGACCTTTGGAAATCACAAAATAATCAACTTCCTTTAGTCTTCAAGTCTCCGACGGGATCAGGAAAAACCGTCATGCTCGCTCAATTTTTGCGAGATATTATTGCTGACCCTCGTTTTATCGGTAACGACATAGCATTTTTGTGGATGTCCAAAGGCCCTAACCTAGTAGAACAAAGTAAAAACAAACTTTTTGAGTACTATGGTGGTGCGTCTGAATTAGAGCTTCTTGATATAAATGACTTAAACAGAAAAGTCATGACACGCAATAGCGTTTTTTTCATCAACTGGGAAAAGCTCAAAGGGCAATCAAAAGAAGTGCTCAAAATTCGTAAAGATAATGAGCAGGATATTTCTTTTGACGGAATGATAGAATCCACTCATGAAGAAAACAGAAAAATTGTTGTCATTATCGATGAAGAACACCTTGGTGCTGACACTGAAAAAGCCTTGGAGCTTATTGACGGTCTTATTAAACCAAAAATAATTATTCGAGCGTCTGCTACTCCGAAATATGAGCCGACATTGAGCGACCTCGAAGATAAAATAGCAGGGTTTGTTCGTGTCAAACGTGAGGATGTCGTAAGAGAAGGCTTAATTAAAGAAAAAATTATATTCCAAACAGAAGAAGACTTGAACCAAAAACAATTTAAAGGAATGGATCAGGACGAAATTCTTCTTGAGCTTGCCTATCAAAAAAGAGCAGAACTTCTTTCGTATTATCAGGCACTTGGTATTGAAATAAATCCACTTGTCTTGATACAGCTCCCTAATGATGATAAGGCAACAAATGAAACGAGTAATATAAATAAGCAAGAGATAGTGGTAAGCTATCTTAAGAAAAAAGGTATTTCAGAAAATGATATTGCAATTTGGCTTTCAGAAGACAAGGTGAATCTCGAAGATGTAGAAAGAAATAATTCATCTATTTCATTTCTTTTGTTTAAACAAGCTGTTGCTACGGGTTGGGACTGTCCTCGTGCTGGCGTACTTGTAATGTTCCGTGAAATCAAGAATCCTACGTTCGCTATTCAAACTGTGGGACGTATTCTCCGTATGCCACACGGTACTCATTTTGGTAAGCCAGAATTGAATCTTGGGTATCTTTATACAAACTATAAGAGAAACGAAGTCATTAGTGAGTACGATAAAAACAAATCAGAAAATAAACCCGCTATTTACGGAAGTTATCGCAAAGAAGATATTGAACCAATTCAAATTGAATCTATCTTCATGAGCCGTACAGACTATAACGATCTAGGTGACTCTTTTCAAAGCACGTTCAAGAAAATTGCAAACAAGGCTTTTTCTCTGAAAGAGAATGATAGTGAAGCAAAAAAGAAACTGTCCGCAAAGGGTCTTGAACTTAAACCTCAAGTGACAAACGGCATTATCGTTGGTGTAGAGATTGATGATTATGACAATTTTACCAAAGAACTACTCGCCGAGGGTGACAGCCGCGATCAAGACATGTCTCAACACGACATTGAAAGGCTGTATAACTTAGTTTGTTTCAACATTATCAGTAAACAGACGGATGAAGATAAAAAGTTTGCTCCCGAACGTTCGTGGGGAAAACTCAAAACAGCTCTTAACGTGTGGCTTCTCCCAATGCTTGGAGACGACCGAACGCAAGCATACAAAGTTATTCTCAATGATTTATTGAGAGAAGGTGGTGTTTTGAGACCAATCATCGGCGAGGCACTATTCTCGTATCGTCCTATTCGTGATCAAGAGGTAAACAAAAAATCCGTTCGCTCAAAGAGAACTGAAATTATTGAAGTACCACGAGCGTCTCTCTTCTTTACGGATAATTACGAGGAAATGAAAGTAAAAAAATCGGCACTGGAACCATTTTATATTTCCAAAGAAGTTGTTGATAATGAAAAAGGATTTATCAAATTCCTAGAAGAAAAAGAAAACAAAGTTGAATGGTGGTATAAAAATGGTGATTCTGGTAGTGAATTTTTTTCAATCTCCTACTACAACCCCGATGAAAACAAAGAAAAGCTCTTCTATCCCGACTGGATAATCAAAACCAAAAATAAGATTTGGATCGTTGATACCAAAGCTGGCTTTACGGCAGAATCAAATGACACTAAATATAAAGCCGAAGCATTACAAGAATGGTTAAAGAATAGAAAAGGTTTTGTGGGTGGAATTGTTGTAAAAGATGAAAATGGATGGAAGATTAACTCAAACAAAGAATACTCTTATACTCATGCGATGAAAGGCTGGCAAAGTTTGATTATTGTATGATCTTAACCAAAACCGACTATCTCGAATATACCTTTTGCAGAAAAAATCTCTGGCTCAAAAAACATAAGCCTGAGCTTTTTGAAGGTGTCGAGTTGTCGGAATTTGAACGTAAGATTATTGAGGAAGGAAATCTTGCTGATACCGAAGCACGTCACCTATTTAACGGTGGCGTTTTCGTAGATAGTCATGGAGTAGACGCTGTAAATGATACAAAGCAATACATTGAAACAGGTACACAGATATTATTTCAGGCAACTTTTCAAGAAGATGTATTCTTTATCCGAGCCGATGTACTGGTAAAAAATGATGATCTTGGTGGATATGAACTCTATGAGGTAAAGGCGGCGAATGAAATAAAACGAAAAGAACCCATGCACTATATCAAGGATCTTTCGTTTCAGAAGATTGTTATTGAAAAAAGTGGTATAAAGATTGTGAAAACGGGTGTCATTCATCTCAATAGAGAGTATAGACGAAATGGTGCAATTAATTATTACGAATTATTTGTTACCGAAGATGTTTCAGGAGAAGTAACAGCTCTTGAGGATGAAGTACGAAAACAAATGGAAGACATGAAGCAGTATCTCACTATGCCCGAAGAAAAGGGCTGTCTCTGTATCTATCAAGGGCGAAGCAACCAATGTACTACCTTTACTCACTCAAACCCACAAGTACCCGAATACTCTGTACACGACATAAACCGTATCGGTGGAAGTAAAAAACTGCTTGAAGACTGGATAGATCGGGGTATCTACGCTTTGGAAGACATAGACAATCCTGAAGCCTTGAAAGGTGCGAAAAAGGCTCAATACGAGGCGTATATTACAGGAAAGACTGCAATAGACCATGACAAAATACAAGAGTTACTTGGTGGACTTCAATATCCCCTCCAATTCTTTGATTTTGAGGGTTATACGAGCGTTATTCCTCTTGCTAATGGCTTTGGTGCGTATGAGCAGATTCCGTTTCAATACTCGCTCCATATCGTACAGGAAGACGGCACAAAAGAGCATAAAGAGTTCTTGATTACCGAGTCTAGTCGTGATATGACTAAAGCACTCGTCGACAGAATGCGTGAGGATCTTGACCCTAATGGGACACTCATCGTGTGGTACAAAAATTACGAGAAACAACGTATTGAAAAACTTTTAGAGCTTCATCCTGAACACACTGATTTTCTTATGAGTTTGGTAGACAATATCTTTGACCTCATGGAGATATTCTCGAATCAATACTATGTAGACGCAAAGTTTGTAGGAAGTGCCAGTATCAAAAAAATATTACCCGTATTGGTGCCGGATTTGACGTATAAGAGCCTAAATATCCAAAAAGGTGACCAAGCCAGTGAACGATGGGAGTACATGATTGGAGACAAGGCTACGAAAGAAGAAAAACAAGCTATCAAAGAAGACCTCCTTGAATATTGTAAACTTGATACGATGGCGATGGTTCGGATTTGGGAGGTATTAAATTCGTCAATTAAAATTTTGATGTGAGATGAGTTTGTTTTCAACAAGCCTAATACTCATAGCTTGCTCACTAACCATGTAGCGTTGAGCTAAAGAGGGTATATTCCATTTTTTTTCATTAAGATCTTTTTCTAGTAACTGAATTGGCATTAAAATTTCAGCTGCAAATAAATTTGCCTGTCTTTCTTTCAAGGTTGTAGCGTCAAATTTATGATCAACAAAACTTGCACTATCGTGTCCCAAAATAAAATGCCCTAACTCATGAGCTATTGTAAACCTTTTTCGAACAAGCGGATGATTTTGATTAACCCCTATTGCAAGTAAATCTTTATCATTAACAATGATACCTGATGTATCATCAGAAAAGAAAGGGTAATCTATTACAGGTATTGAAAGTGATTTAACGATTTTCTCAATATCAACAGGAGGTTCTTCAAACGCAATAGAGTTTAATAGAGATTGGGCTATCTCACGAATTTCTTTATCCATCTCTAGGCTCATACAGGATTTTCTAGAATTTTCTTTGCATACTTTTTAAAATCATCAACAATTATAGGATCTAGATCATCTGTGTAATTTTTTGGATCTCGTGAACGAAAATTGACATGTGCTACTGGTGCGTTATCAAAAAAAGAAACATTGGTTTTTAAAAAGTGCGATATTTTTAACAAATCATTTGACGATACAGCACGGTTATTATTTTCGATATTAGAAATGTGGGCTTCTGTATAACCCAAATATGCCCCCAATTCCTTTTGAGTGACACCTTTTTGCTTTCTTAGTTGTCGAATGATGTCTCCATACATAGATGTGTGTGGATTACTTGTGTATATGTAGTATATAAAAAGGATTGAATAGTGTCAAATTAGCTTATTTAAGCCAAAAATGTACCATACTATTCAAAACTTGTCAAGAGTGAGTGATGTTTGCTATACTGAATGCAAGTTCTAAAAAAGCGGCTGACACCGCTTAGATAGATCCTCCGCAGTGAGTTTATCTTTTTACACCTGCGAAGATCGTGACAGATAAGTCTATAGTCATCAGAAGACATGACGCACTATTATAAAGGCCGAAGACATTTTTGTCAAGAATACAAGTAATCGTAGTATAACAAAAAAAACTCGATAATGCTAATTTAAAAAAAAGAATTATACACATACAAAAAGTATGGCAGAAGTTCGAATCACATGTATAAACAAAGATAACGGTGACCATTATGACCCACATGAAGCCATCACACACCTCGGATGGACAAATGAGTCAAATGGTAAGACTGGAAAAACAGATAAAGCAGGTATGATTAAGTATCTTGAAGACGGGCATAATGCTTACGTCAAAGATATGTACAATCGAAAAGCCTATCTAGTAATCCGTATATCTAGGTACAATAATAAATACCTAAAAACAGTCGCAGATGGGAGAGAAACAAACAATCTTCTTGAACTGCGTGAATGCGTTTAATAGACGAAAGGGGTAAGATAACCTCTCACCCCTTTCTTAATTCTAATTCAAAAATATGCCAAAATATTTGAGAAATTCAGGTAAACAGTGGAGTAACAGTGAAGTTAAGACGCTTAAACAGCTCGCAAAGGAAAATACACCAACACGTGTGATTGGGCTTAAATTAGGAAGAAGTGAGGGTGCTGTACAACAGAAGTCAAGTCAAGAAAACATCTCACTCAGACCAACAAATCAATCACCTTATAATCGTAAAAAATAATATGACAGATGATCATAGAGCTATAAGAGAAAAGATATTCTCCTCTGGACGAAGCCAAGAAGAGATCAATCGTGGAATGGTATATTCGATGGTTGAGACAATCAGGGACATTCTTATTGCAAAGGGTATAGTAAGTGAAATCGAATACACTAAACAGCTAGATATTGCCCTAATAAGAAATTTTCAAATAAAAGAATAGTAAAGATGGGCTTATGCCCGTCTTTATTTTATATAGAGAATATATTGTTAGATAAACACACATAGTGTAGAATTAGCTAAAACCGTTCGAAACTCGTCCCAGTATGGGAGC
>CAZEYK010000034.1:0-13451 GCA_964516055.1 uncultured Gammaproteobacteria bacterium | reverse complement strand
CTTATTCTACCATAAATATGTCATTTTTAAGCCGACGTTTTTGTACCTTATGCCGAAAAGGATAAAAAATATACCACATAGTATTCTTGACATTAAATAAGAAAAAAGATATAGTCATAGATCTCAAAAATCAGGAGGTAATGAGATGAAGATCTATATAACCAGTGATCTTCACTATGATCACAGCAACCACGATAGCGTGAAAGCGCTCTCAAAATATGTTACTGATAGAGGAAAAGGAGATGACATCCTGATCCTTGGCGGTGACTATGGAAATAGTCCTCAGGTGAGAGCAGATTGTCTGGGGGTCTTCTCGGAGTTTCCTGGAACAGTAGTTGCTGTCCCAGGAAACCACGATGTGTGGTCAAGCGATACAAGCGCAGCGAAACAGTACGACAACTTCGCTACGCTGTGCGCATCACACAACATTCACTCGCTCACAACAAGTGGGTCTGTGGTTGTGGGTGATGTTGGGGTTGCCGGGTGTATGGGGTGGTATGACTACTCATTCAGGGATAATATCCCTGGGGTGATTGAGTCTGACTACCTCAAAAAAACATATCCTGGTTCATCCCTCCCAACCTGGAACGACGCAAGGTTCGTCAGGTGGGGAAAAACAGCATATGAATTAGGTGTGGCAAAGATTCACAATGATTTTTTAGATATCCATCCATTAGTAGATAGAAATGGAAGTACCGCACTACTTATTGCAGAATTCATGATGATGCGTATGGGATACGAACCTCCAACCGAAAAAAATAATAATTATTATGATAATGTGCGAAAATTATTTAATAATAATCCTGCAGCAATAGGTCTCGTTGCGCACGAACAATATATAATATCTAATCAAGCAGGATATTTTCGTGGTGGAACTGTTGGTAATAATCCAGAACAAAAAAAGGAACATGAAAGGGTACTTGGTATTGTACAACAAAAGATAAGAACAAAACCACCAACCTGGCTAGAAAGAATACAGGATTTAATAAAAAGGAATAAAGATGCTGCATAATGCAGCATCTTTATTGTTCAAGATCCGCCAACACTTCTTGTACATGTGTCTTTGGCGTTACCTTTTCATAATGTTTAATAATCGTTCCCTTAGGATCAATCAAGAATGTATCGCGTTGAATACCCATATATTTTTTTCCATACATTGATTTTTCTACCCATACTCCATATGTTTTCACTACCTGTTTTTCTTCATCAGCAAGAATAGGGAAGTTGAGTTGTTCCTTCTTTTCAAATTGTTTGTGCTTCTTTACGCTATCAGTGCTCACACCCAACACTACGACGTGGTGTTTTTTTAGCTCCGCCGCATGATCACGAAATTGTTGTGCTTCAATTGTGCAGCCAGCGGTCATGTCTTTCGGATAAAAATACAAAAGCACATAGTTCCCTTCATAATCTGAAAGACTGTGGACATTCCCATTCTGATCAGGAAGAGAAAAATCCGGTGCAGGTTTTCCAACAAAGATACTCATAAAAAAGAAAATAATAAGAATAGATATAAAGCATACCGCATAAGTATGAATTATGTCCAGGATTGTTTTCAAAATACGCACAATGTGGTATAGTGAAAATACCCCGTAATAAGGGGGGTTAATAATTAATCATATAACTATATGATGAAAGGTGGATGTTGTATGGGAACAAAGATTGCAAAGGTCTTGGTTCTTATTGGAGGACTCAACTGGGGCCTCATTGGTGCATTTAATTGGAACCTTGTAAACAAAATTTTCGGAAGCATCTCATGGCTCGAAAGACTCGTGTATGTGCTTGTTGGACTTTCTGCCATTCTTCTCATCGTAAAGTGCAAATGCAAAGCATGCAAAGGACACGGATGTTGCGGTGGATCATGTGGTTCAGAAAAGAAAGAAGAAAAGGCAGGTAGCTGCAAAGGTGGAAACTGTTCTGGAAAATAACACAACATAAAAAGAGCCAAAAGGCTCTTTTTTGGTATACCTTTTATTCAGGAGGGTATTGTATTTGTTTTCCATAATTTGATAAGCTATATAATAAATAACTCGTAATATTAACGTATATAACTATATGATGAGAGAAGGCATGGGAATTGGAGCAAGAATCCCGAAAGAAGAACTTGGAGATGCTCCTAGAATGATGACAGGAGAATTTCTTCGAAGTAAAAATGAAGATGAACTTCGTGCAATGGCGAGAGGGAAAGTTGAACAAGCCGTAGCAGATGCTGTTGCTTTAGGAATGACAATTGATGAAAAACAAAAAATCAACCTTGCTGATCAGCTTACCGGCTATTACAAAACACTTCTCGAGCAAGTACGAGATGGTCAAATGGATGAATCAGATATGAATATAGCAATCTTGGATAAAATTAACGAAAAAATATCATCCTTTGTTCCCAAAAAAGATATCAATGGAGCTCCCATAGATATCGCCGCAAAGGCAGCTGCTCATATGGAGCAGCTAAAAGCGGGAGGAACACCAAATCAAACGCCATATACAGGAGAACCTATTGATCTTGATGCACGAAGACAAGCATATATGGAACAACTCAAAAAAGGAACAGATACAAGTAATCAAGAAGACGTCGCATAATACACAAGAAATAAAAAAAGTCCGTGCATATAGACACGGACTTTTTAAATAGATGAAGGGGAGGACGACACAGAGAGGATTCACTGTGTCGTCAATTATGGTGGTTTGATGAAAAAAAATCGCGAAGCCTCGCCACTATGCATGCTTGCATGCAGCAATCCGTAGTCAGTAAGCATACTGACAGAATCGCTGCATTCATGCACGCGGTGGGATTCCCACCGTTATCCAGATTGCTCTGAAAGCGGCGGGAAACCTCGTCGAATATTTTTTCTTCTCGTGATTGTTCCCCCTGTTCCGGAGGACGTGGAAAAGGAATGATGATTCCCATCGCAGTACCTCCGTTATTGGAAAAGGGTGATTAATAACTATAATAGGAAAAGGCGTAATTGTCAAGCCTAACGGATGTGTACAGAAAATATGTTTTTTGCTATCGTTATAGAAATTAAGTTGTTTATATGCCAGAGCTTCCAGAAGTAGAAACAATAAAGCGAGACCTCACAGAAAAAATATTATACAAAGATATTAAACAGGTAGAGGTTAAAAAGCAAAATCTTGTGAAACAACCAACACAAGAATTTATTGATATTCTCACTGGGAACCAATTCATAGAAATTAACCGCTACGGGAAACTTCTATCCTTTGCGCTCATGGGAGATTGGCATTTGCTCGTCCATCTAAAAATGACAGGACAACTCATGTACCAGGGAGAGAGTGGTATTCTCGTCGGTGGCCATTCATTTTCCTCAGACGATCTTGTCCTCCCAGGAAAATACAGTTATATCATGTTCCATTTTGTAGACAATACGACTCTATACTTTAACTGCATGCGCCAATTTGGCTATATGAAAGTGGTAGATGAAGAAACAAAAGATCTCATCATCAGTAATTATGGCGTAGAACCACTCACACGCGAATTCACCAAATACGTTTTCAATAACCTTCTTGATGGGAAACATACCACCATAAAACAATTTTTACTCAATCAACAATACATTGCCGGCATTGGAAATATTTATGTTGATGAATCATGTTTCCTTGCGGGCATTCGTCCCACAAGAAAAGTATCTTCACTTACAGATACAGAAAAAGAACGACTATTCAAAGCCATCAAACACATCTTAAAAAAAGCGATACAAGAACGAGGCACAACCTTCAACAATTATGTTGATGCAAATGGAAATCAAGGGAATTACCTCAAATTTTTGAAAGTCTATGGCAGGGGAGGAAAGCCTTGTTACACCTGTACTCATCCGCTTACCAAAACAAAAATAGCAGGAAGAGGAACCGTCTATTGTGCTACGTGTCAGTCGTAAGGAATACCGACAGAGCAGGATAATATCCGTGTTGACGAAATCACAAAAGTAACATATACTATTCCCGCTTTCTTTTTTTATGCCGTCATAGCTCAGTTGGTAGAGCGTCGCCATGGTAAGGCGAAGGTCCCCAGTTCAATCCTGGGTGACGGCTCCAGAAAAAAACATAAATAAAACCGTTGAATTTAGCGGTTTTTTTATAGATAAAAAGTACACTGGAAAGAGAAATGGTACTCTATCAATAGAGTAAAATACTTTGTAGAATAAACGTATTTTTGATAAGTTACCTAATATGAATAATAAAATACACGCAAAAACAAGTAGTCAATGCTTAAAAATACTTAGTATCATCGGAGCACTTTATATTTGCATAGTCCTGAATTGGCTCGTGGGTATTGTCACTGTGGGGCTTATTATGGTTACCACCCTGATTATTTTTGCCACACCAGTATTCAAAAAAAGTCCACAAAAGTATCTTATAGACAGCGCCATATCACTATTATACCTACTTCATATCATTGCTATGGCAAAAGGATTGTATGAACATGGAAATATAGATTTGCTTCTGCATACCTATGGAGGATTCCTGTGTTTTTTTGCTATATGGATAATAGCAACACAGCAAAAAAAGAAACTATCAATAAAAACAATATGCCTAATAGGAATACTCGGTACCCTATGTATTGGAGCACTCTGGGAAGGATTTGAATGGATGTGGGACACGGCAATGGAATACAGCAACATGCCAAAAGCACAAAAAGGCACGATTGATACCATCACCGACATGCTGGCAAATGGGGGCGGAGCCGTACTTGCTGCGGTAAGTATACAAATAAAGCATATATATAAAAAAGTGATAAATATACACATACCGCCACAGAGTAAAAAACTAAGTATTGATCAAAAAATTGTTGTATGATATGATTATCGTTGAATATGAAACGTCTTAAACTGACAAATATTTTGAGCAACATAGTTGTATTAAGCATAACAATAGTTTTGTTGCTTTCATGTGCAGGTGGTTCGATAGGTATGGCGCTACACAATGGTATCATGGATATGACAACAACAATGGACACCGCGGCAATGCATCATGGGTGCTGTGGGGATATCACTGCAACAATAAATTATGCTGGTGCTATGACGGCTATGGATACCATGTTAAGCCACCATATACCATCCGTAATGGGGACAGAATTATTTGCTCTTGTGATTGTCCTATTTGGCATACTCCTTGCGTCCATTATTGGTAAAAAGGAATCTTTATCTGGAATAGCGTCACATATCTTGCAGCGCTGGAAATATGCGTTTCAGGAACATATACAATTTTTTTGTCGTACCATTCTTTTTTCTAGCGGAATACTCCATTCAAAATCTTGGTAAGAGATACACATAAATAGGCAAGTATATTGTAGTACTTGTTTTTTGTTATTTATTTAACGTATCTCTTTATTATGTTTTTACAAAAAAAACGTGAAACATTGCGAAAAAAATATATTTCAGCAATTATCATTGGATCAATGCTTTTGATCTTTTCGGGAGTAGGCGTATTTGCCATGAAAAATCCAGATACGGGAGTATCTGAAGAAAAAAATAGTACCACCACCGATACAAAAGTATACAAGACAACTTCTCCAAAGAAAATGAAGGATGAACAATTATTGCTCATAGGAAAAGTTTTGTCACATGAAAGCGCAAGCGTGTATACACGGCGGGTAGGTATTGTAGAAGATATTCTTGTCGACATTGGAGATAGGGTAGAAAAAGGACAAATTCTTGCTTATTTACTTCCAGAAGGAGTAGACAGTGAATCAGGATTAGAAATACAATCTAAAAAGAATGAAATGCAAAAAGCATATGATGACTACCAAAACACAACAGCAGTATCATCTGCTCACATAGAAAATTTAAAACAAAAATTAGAAGAAAAAAAAGTTGCCCTAGAAACATTAAAACAAGACAACTACACAAACACATACGATACCACAGGGCTTCGGATGGAAGACGAAACAATTCAAGTTGAATATGACCAACTAGACATAGCCCAAACAGAACTCCAAGAAGCCAAACAATTAGAAAAAGTAGCAGTAAAGCAAGCACAAGATACGGTTGCACAAGCAAAAGATACACTAAAGGTGGCACTATATGATACACACCTTGTTGCATTGCAAGTGCTTGGTGGTGGAAGCAAATTTTCTAAAGTGGGATTTTCTAGTGACATCTCCCAAAATGATATTCCGTTATCACTTTGGGTATTTAGTCGAAACGATCTTTATGATGTGGTAAACGAGCTCAATGCGTATAGAAGTAAACTTCGAATATTTGATGCATCTCAAAATCGAACTGATGAAATGTATACACAGCTTACCGACCAAGCAGAATCACTACTCGAAAGATTGCAAACAGTGGTAAATAGTTCTTTTGGTGTATCGGCTGATGCAGGAATGACACTAGATAGCCTTGCCATTTCTATACAAAATGCACAAAGTAAACTCTATAGTGCGAATGAAAAATACGAGAAAGCGCAAAATAATCTATTAGAAGTAGACGTAAAACAACGAGAAAAAATTTCTGTGTTAGAAGAAAAATTGGTTAAACAACAGTCATCAATTGCGTTACTCAATGAAAAATGGTCAAAAAGCAATGTAGAAGTTTCTTCAAAAATAAAAATTCTTGAAGCAAATATTGCCCAATTTGAAAAAGAAATTGCGTATGCAAAAACAGTGGTACAAAAAGAAATTGATGCTAGTAAAAATCAATACAGCATAGCGAACACTGGTTACCAAAAAACAGCAGTTCAAAAAGGAAGAAGTGCTATCAGGGCGCCATTTAGTGGAGTGATTTCAAAAAGAAGCATAAATGTTGGAGAAATTGCTATGACAAGCATACCTGCTTTTGACATGGTAGATGTAAAAACATCACTTTCTGCAAAAGCAAAAAATGAAATTCAATTTGGATTACCCGAAGGAGAAAAAGACATCATAAAGGTGGGGGATCTCGTTCAATTTTTTTTGCCAGATGACGAGCTTACTGTGTATGAAGCCACTGTTACAAGAATTAGTCCACAAATAGATGAAGAACTTCATACCATTATGGTACAAGCAAAAATTGATGATGAATTATCATTTCCACAACATACCAGCGTACAGGTTCGTATTATTACGGGAGAAAAAGACACATATTCCATTGATTCCTCTGCTCTAAAAAGAGAAGATGACAAAAATTATCTTTGGGTACAAGGAGATGAAGAAGCACAACCAAAGAAAGTATATATAGACGTTATGGGAGAAGATGGAGAATTTGCTGAAATAAGTGGTGAAATAAGTGAAAGTAGCACGCTCCTTCTCAACTATTATGGGGGAAAATAGTGGCATATGATTAACAAAAGTATTCGAGGGTTCCTTGATAATCGATTAATAACCATGTTGCTATTTTTAGCAATATGTATAGGGGGCGTGTGGGTTATAAAAGATACACCGATAGATGCAATCCCTGATTTATCAGAAAATCAGGTTATCATCATGACCGAATGGGCAGGGCAAACACCAAAGAATATTGAAGACCAAGTTACCTATCCGCTAACCGTTGCCATGCAAGGGCTTGCTGGAGTAAAAGATGTTCGAGCCATGTCCCAACTGGGGGTTTCTATGGTAACCGTAATTTTTCATGATGATATTGATCTGTATTTTGCAAGAGATCGGGTCTCTGAAAAATTAAATACAATAAGGAATGTATTTCCCAGTGGGGTAACCCCAATCCTTGGACCAGATGCAACAGGATTGGGACAGGTATTCATGTACACACTAGAGAGTGATACGAAGTCACTGACGGAACTTCGTTCAATTCAAGATTTTACGGTTCGATATTCTTTGGGGGGAATTGAAGGTGTTGCCGAGGTTGCTTCGGTTGGCGGATATCTAAAAACCTATCAAATAGGAATAGATCCCGTAAAATTAGATCAGTATGGTATACGTCTTCAAGACGTTATAGACATGGTAAAGATGGGAAATAATAATGTTTCTGGAAAAGTAGTAGATACTGGTGATCGTGAAATTGCTATTCAGGGAATTGGATTTTTTGAAAGCACACAGGATATCTCAAGTATGGTACTTAAAAGCAACAAGAATGGTGTTGCTGTCACATTAGAAGATGTTGCTGATGTACGTGAATCAGGAGCATTCCGTCGATCTATACTCGCCAATCAAGAAGGAGAAAAAGTTGGCGGTATTATTGTCATGAGATATGGGGGAAATCCGCTACAAGTGATTAATGCTGTAAAAGAACGTATTGCAGAAATAGAACCATCACTTCCCGAAGGTGTCCATATTGTTCCGTTTTACGACAGAACAACATTAATTGAAAGTGCAGTAGGGACAATGCAAAACGTTTTAGTACAAGAGTTACTTATTACGGCAGTTATTCTTGCATTATTCTTAGCAAATTTTGGTGCAACACTTATCACGGCGGTATCATTGGTCATAGGAGTGATTATTTCTTTCATCCTTATGTATATTGGAGGAATTTCTTCAAATATTATGAGTTTAGGAGGAATAGCCATCGCAGTTGGAACAATGGTTGATTCAGCAATTGTTGTCATTGAAAACATCTATAGGCGCTTACTGGAAACAGGGGCCACTACACGTGAGGAACGAATAAAACAAATTAAAGGAGCTACCTTAGAAGTTGGCAAACCAATTGTCTTTGCCATATTCATTATTATCCTTTCTTTTGTTCCCATATTCACATTAGAGGGAATGGAAGGAAAATTATTTTCCCCGCTTGCCTATACCAACATGTTTGCCATGCTTGGCGCACTCATTACTGCGTTATTTCTTGTGCCAACACTGGCGGTATTTTTCATGAAAGGGAAATTAAAACAAGATGATGACATCGTTGTCGTAAAATGGTGTAAACGAGTATACGAACCACTCTTACAGAAGGCATTACATTTTCGTAAAATAACAGTAGTCATAATGGGAGGATTACTGGTGTTAGGTGGAGTATTGATGACACAAATTGGTTCTGAATTCATGCCACCTCTTGATGAAGGAGCCATCATGTACATGCCAATGACCGTCGCAAATGTATCAGAACGGAAAGCACAAGAATTGCTCCTCCAAACAAATGAAATTATCGCGACATTTCCAGAAGTAGAAACTGTCGTCGGAAAATCAGGAAGAGCAAATACCGCAACAGATCCCGCATCTCTTGCCATGTTGGAAACATTTATTACCCTCAAACCAAAAGCTGAATGGCGTAAAGGAATGACCAAAGCAAAACTCATTAAAGAAATGAATAATGCTATCCAAATTGACAAAGTGTGGAATGGATTTACCCAGCCAATTATTGGTCGCATTGACATGCTTGCCACTGGAATTCGTGCACAAGTAGGAGTAAAAATTTTTGGTGATGATCCCAACACACTAGAAAAGCTTGCTATTGAAGTAGAGGGATTCATGAATCAAGTACCAGGTTCTTCAGGAGTAGCAGCAATTCGTACAACCGGATTGCAATACCTCAATATTGATCTTGATGAACAAAAATTATCACAATATGGTATTGCAAAGATGGATGCACTATCACTTATTTCTGCTGGAGTTGGTGGAAACATCATTACCTACACGATTGAAGGCAGAGAACGATATGGAGTAGAGATGAAACTTGCACAACAATATCGGCAAAATACCGAAGATATCTCATCATTAATGCTCCGAGGAAAAAATGAAAACATGATTCCACTTAGCACAGTCGCAAATATCACGTTAGAAAATGGGCCAGCCACAATTAATAGTGAAAATGGAATCATGCGTAGTGCCGTACAAATGAATGTTGTTGGTACGGACTTAGCATCGTTTGTAAGAGAAGGACAAGCTTATCTAGATCAAAATTTAGAACTACCCAATGGATACTATGTGAAGTGGAGTGGACAATACGAAAATCAAATACGAGCAAAAAAACGATTATCAGTTATTGTGCCAATTGTTATCGCAATTATCTTCTTAATTTTGTTTTTTACGTACAAAGACATTGGACTAGTATCAATTGTTATGCTCTCTATTCCATTATCGATGGTTGGGGGAATTGTGGCGTTATTTGCTGTCCATTTCAATTTTTCCGTCGCGGTATGGGTTGGGTTTATCTCGCTATTTGGAAATGCCGTTGAAACAGGGGTAGTCATCGTGGTATATCTGGAAAATGCCTATAGAAAAAAGTTTGGACTTCTTTCCATGGATGAACAACAAAATAGTGGAGAAACAAATAAAGAGAAAACATTAATCACAAAAGAAGGGATTAAAGAAGCGGTAATGGAAGGGGCAACACTTCGATTGCGACCAGTACTTATGACAGCGTGTACCTCTATTATTGGACTTTTCCCAATGTTGTATGCCACAGGAGTCGGAGCCGAAGTACAAAAACCGCTTGCCGTCGTTGTTGTTGGAGGATTAACCACCTCTGTTGTCTTGACGCTTATTGTTATCCCGCTCTTGTTTAGTATACTTCGTGAAAAACAAATGAAAAAAAACAATCTACTCTTAACTAATACAAACACTATATAACACATATATCCATCGTTCTATTTATTTATCTATCTTATATATCTTATATATGAAAAACAGCGTAACCGTTATCTTAGCCGTCGTATTAGTAGGAGGAGGACTTATGTTCATGGGAGCAGGGTGTTCATCAAATAAGGCTCCTCTCACAGAAGAACAACAAGCCGCAGAGAATAATATGAGTCTTCAGGAGTACAGAGACATGAAATCATCTGCGGCAAGAATGAACATGCCAGCAGAAAAACACATGCAGATGGACAAATAATATACACAGAAGAGAAAATGGAACATGAGTTATATTCATCAACCCATGTTCCTTCTTTTCTCGGCGAAAAAAATACACTCTCCCCCTAGAAAAAGAATCCATGCTGTGATAACCTAGAAAAGCTGTGATAACTTAGAAAAAAAGAATCATATGATAAAAAAAACATATATTGCAGGTGGGTGTTTCTGGGGACTTGAAGAATTGTTTCGCAAACAGCCAGGTGTGGTAGACACCGAAGCTGGATACACTGGAGGAAAAAATGATAACCCGACGTATGAATTTCATCCTGGGCACGCCGAAGCATTAGAAATAACCTACGATACTGATCAAACGTCTTTAGCACATATCTTAGATTTCTTTTTCTGTGCTCATGATCCTACCACCAAAAACCAACAAGGAAATGATATCGGTGCAGCATATCGCTCTGCCATCTTCTATCAATCAGAAGAAGAAAAAAAAGAAGCAGAGGCATTTATAAAAATAGTAAATGAATCAGGTCGCTGGGAACATCCCGTTGTAACAACACTTGAACCATTTACCGTGTTTTATAAGGCTGAAGGGTATCACCAAGATTATCTTCAAAAAAATCCCGGTGGGTACACCTGCCACTTTATCCGTTTTGGCAGTTATCTTACATAAAAATAAAAATATATATGATAAACACCAAACACGTTGCTATAGGGGTAATTGCTGGAGTCATCTTCACGAGTGCCGCAGCCGTAACATACATACAACTAACCAAAAATCAACATAAATTGGTGGAAGATGGATATAAGCAAAAACAGCAGCATCTTCAAGAAGAACTCATGCAAAAAGATCAGAATCTTACAAAATTACGTTCAGCCGTACAATACAATTGTGAAAATAGCAGCGGTACGTATGATAACGATCAGTGTCATTGTCCAGATGCACTTGGTAAAGATGCCTACGATCAACAAACAGGAAGATGTCTAAATCCAAAAGATAAAGATGACGCCAACCAACAACACATGACAATTCCACAAGGATGGTCAGTCTTCACTGCAACAGATGGTGTGGTCGCATTTGCGTTACCACCAGAACATATTGCGTCAGATACTATCATCTCAGAACCAAATGGCGCGGGGGATTATTTTCCCGTAACAAGTTGGAAAACAATCCAAGCCGATACACCAACACAAGCCGTACAAGCATATCTTGATAGGGACGAACAAACACTCGTCGTAGAACAGTATGAAGAGTATCCTCATATTTTTCATGCGTACTATACGTATACGGGATCAGAGCCTTCAATAGAGGGACAAACACTCACTGCACATATATATATCGTTTCCAATCAAGATACACACGTAATTTTTCCCGGATGGGAACTATTTGATCTCTCAGGGTGGAAATATACACAAGAGTTTTTAACCTCAGTCGTCATAACCAAATAAAGAAATTATAGTCTATGAAGAAATTATTGTTTTGTTGTTTTCTCGGTTCACTTAGCATACTGTCTGGGTGTGCTGTGAACAGCATACAAAATCAACAACAAACGTCCCCTCAGGTGGAACCTCAACAAACAGAACAATATGCCGAAGAAGAACATGAAGGAACACATTACCATACGGGATTTACGTTTATCGTCAATGGAGAAGTACAAGAGTATAGTGGTATAGAATTTATGCAACTATCTCCTTGTAGTATTGATCATGATGATGAACAGGCCCATGAAGAATCAACTGATCCAAAAGATCGTATTCATTTGCACAATCAAATTGGAAATGTAGTACACGTGCATGTAGACGACGTCACCTGGAAAGAACTTCTTACCAGCTTAGGAGTCACCGAACTTGTCGATCTTCCTGTTACGGCTATAGATAACGAAGGAAACCTAATTGAAGATCCATTAAACCAAAAGCCAAAAGAGTATGGCAGCGCCGTCTTTCAATTTGGTGAGCAAACACTTCCAAAAGAAGAACTCATGAAACATCAAGTATCAAAAGAAGAAATTCTCGACTCTGAAGCAAAAGTAGAAAATTGTGGAAAATAACACACATATGAAAGAAATATCTCCCGCAGAGTTGCCAAAACTCTTAGAAAAATCAAACACCATCCTCATTGATGTTCGTGATGAAAAAACGCATCAGGAGGGGACCATCCCCGGATCAGTGAACATCCCTATGAATTTACTGATGGACAAAACAGAAGAATTGAAAGTCTATACAGATATCTTCATCCACTGTGAAAGCGGTGGAAGAAGTAAACAGGCTTGCCAAATGCTCGAAGATATGGGGCTTAAAACGGCAGTTAACGTAAAAGGTGGTTATCAAGCGTGGAAAAAACAAGCATAAGAGATAGCCTGGTAAAAAAGCAAAGAATGCCCCATAGAAAGCCTCACATATTGTGAGGCTTTTAGACAAACAATAAAAGATTGACAACAAAGCCAAAATAGACTATAGTTATGCACTCATAATTAACACAAAGAGTATACATTTGCAAAATGCTAATAATGCTCCAATTTGGACTATTTGCGTATAGAAGGCATATCAATAGAGCAGGAAGGAAATTTGCAAAGATCATAACTATTTTTCGTCAAAGGCCATTAATCTCTGTTTAGCGACAGGCAGGTGTCTTTGGCGGAGTAATTCGAACGTATGGAAATAAGAAACATAGCAATCATCGCCCACGTAGACCACGGAAAAACAACTCTTACAGATGCACTTCTTCGTCAAACCGGTATGGTAAGTGACGATGCAAAAAGCATGGACTCAAATGCACTCG
>CAZEYK010000033.1:2101-14196 GCA_964516055.1 uncultured Gammaproteobacteria bacterium | reverse complement strand
CACATTAATATACTCAGAAAACAACATAAAAAAGTCATTTGGTGTGGAGATGTCAACACCGCACATAACGAAATTGATCTTGCTAGACCAAAAGATAACGAAGGAGAAATAGGCTTTCACCCAAAAGAACGGGCCTGGATTGATGGATGTATAAAAGATAATTGGATAGATATATTTCGAGAAAAATATCCTGAAAAGGTCATGTACTCCTGGTGGCATCTTATTACGAGAGCAAGAGAACGAAATGTAGGTTGGAGGATTGATTACTTTTTTGTAGATAAGCCCCTCGTCAAACAAGTTAAAGATATTTACTATGATAATGACCAAATGGGGTCTGACCATTGCCCAATAATTTTAGAGATAGATGCCAAGCATCTTGAAAAATAATGAAAACTTCGCTATGATCACGAAGAATTCCAAAAGAATTGGGGAAAATCCAGTATAATACTTCATAATTTGATATGACCACAAATGACATTAGAAAAAAATATCTTGAATTTTTTCAAAGCAAAGGACATGCTCTTGTACCTTCAGCTCCTGTATTACCAGAAAATGATCCAACAACACTCTTTACCGGATCAGGGATGCAACCGATGGTACCGTATTTACTGGGGGAAAAGCATCATGCGGGAACAAGAGTCACTGACTCACAAAAATGTATCCGCACACAAGACATAGAAGAAGTCGGAGATAACCGTCATACGACATTTTTTGAAATGCTTGGAAATTGGTCACTCGGAGATTATTTTAAACAGGAACAAATTCCATGGATGTTTGAATTTTTAACAAAAGAAATTGGGTTAAATCCAAAGCAGCTGTATATAACAGTATTTCGTGGAAACGATAAATTGGGAATTCCACGAGACACTGAATCTGTCAGATTATGGCAAGAAAAATTTGCTGTCCACGGAATAAGCGCCAAAGACATAGATTTTGCTGAACGAGACGGTATGCAAGGAGGAAGAATTTTTTATTATGATGAAACCAAAAATTGGTGGAGTAGATCTGGTGTTCCTGGAAATATGCCCGTTGGAGAACCAGGTGGGCCAGATACAGAAATGTTTTGGGATTTTGGAGAAGAACGAAAATTACACGAACAATCTGAATGGAAAAATGAGTATTGTCATGTAAATTGTGATTGTGGTCGATTTATGGAAATTGGCAACAACGTATTCATGGAATATATCAAACATGAAACAGGGTTTGCTGGGTTATCACAAAAAAATGTAGATTTTGGGGGAGGACTTGAACGTATAGCTGCCGCACATTGCAATGATCCCGATATATTCAATATTGACTTATTTGCTTCAATGCGTAAAAAAATTGAAGAACTTTCAGAAAAAACGTACGGACAAGGAAAAGAAGAAACCTACGCATATAGAGTTATCATGGATCATCTCCGTGCCAGTACTTTTATGATTGCCGATGGTGCGGCACCCTCAAATAAAGATCAAGGGTATTTTACGAGACGTATGCTTCGTCGGGCCATTCGCTTTATTGACACACTAAATATAAAAGAAGGTGCTTGCAAACAACTGGTGGAAGAAGTAATACAAACCTACCACGAAGCCTATCCATACCTTGTACAAAACAAATTGCATATTCTTGATGAAGTCACCAAAGAAGAAAAACAATTCAGAAAAACCCTTACTGCCGGCATGAAAAAGTTTAATGAACTAACAACGTCAGATTTTCCGGTTATTACAGGAAAAGATGCGTTTGATTTATATCAAAGTTTTGGTTTCCCTATTGAAATAACACGAGAACTTGCACAAGAAAAAGGACTGCAATTAGATGAAGAAGGCTTTAAGGCAGAAATGAAAAAGCACCAAGATCTTTCACGAGAAAATGCGGAACAAAAATTCAAAGGGGGGCTCGCTGATCACAGTGATATGAGTGTAAAATATCACACCGCAACACATCTGTTACACGCAGCTCTGTTGGAAGTACTGGGTCCAGAAGCAACACAAAAGGGGAGTAATATTACACCAGAAAGACTTTGCTTTGATTTTGCGTGGAAAGAAAAATTAACTGATGAACAAAAAATGCAAGTGGAACACCTCGTAAATGCCGCAATCCAAAAGGATTATCCGGTTACCTGGCAAGAAATGCCGTTTGAAGATGCAAAGAAAAAAGGGGCAATTGGATTATTTGCAGATAAGTACGCCGATACGGTAAAAGTCTATACCGTAGGCGATCCAAACGAACAACCACAAGCAAATCCTCAGGCACCAACCTTTAGTCGAGAACTTTGTGGTGGGCCGCATGTAGATCATACCGGAGATCTTGGAACATTTACCATTATCAAAGAAGAAGCCAGCAGTGCTGGTGTACGCAGAATAAAAGCAACATTAACGTAGAGGGAAGAGGAAAGCGTTGAAAAAAATAGACAAATAAAAAAATACCGAGAATTCTCGGTATTTTTTTATATAATTATTGTATAGGGAAACGTTTTGGCGCTGGACCAAATAATTTTTTAAATCGTTTCGTGTAACGTCTAATTCTTTCAGGACTGCGTCTAATAACAACTTTCGCCCGGACTTTGCGAGTAAACATATCAACCACATCCTGAGGCTTCAAATCATCAGAAGTAGGAATGGTCGTATAAAACTCATCAAATTTCGTTGTGGTGTGGCTATCAAGCGTAATAGTCAAAATGTAAGGAGCCACAACAATAATATACTTTCCTCGTTTTTCTTCAAATATCGGTTCATGAGATCCCTGGTGATGGTAGGTCAAATTATCATAGAGCTCCCATTGTGCTGTAGAATATCTATCCAAAAAGGTATCAGATCCAATCAATACAAAGTTATAATGGGTCTTTTCAAGAAAAATGGTGTTAAACTTTTGTCCCTGATCAAGCTGTGGCAAATTAAACCACGGATGAGGATGATACTGGTAAATAATTTTATCTTCACTGGCATGAACAAGCGCAAATAAAAGCTGTAAATAAAAATCACTCAGCTTAATCAAGTTGGAGAATATCCATGTGTATGTTTCTTCTTCTGAAGAAGGAAGATAACGGGAAAGAAATTTTTCTTGAAGATAGGTTTCTTCCATGCGATCCAGCATCTCTCGAACATGCAAAATCCATGGGACTCGCAAACTATAAAAACGCTTTTCCTTCACAACAATTCCATCTCGTTGTAATTTTCGAAGAACTCGGTAAATACCCTGGATAGTAATATCTTGGTGCCATTGTTCGGAAATAATAGCTTTAAGATCTTCTACCGTATAATCACCATGCTGAGCGAGTATTTGAATAACGAAGTCCTCAACAGATTGCTTTGCCCCTAAAAGCATATAGTTGTAAGTATAATACAAATTAGTGTAGTATATAGTATACAATATAAAAAAAATTATCAAGCAATGCCAAAAATCATCTCCCCACAGTTTATAAAATATATTATTGTTGGAGTAACAAGTTTTACCTTTGATATCCTGTTGCTCATTGGTATTACAGAAATATGTTCAATAAAGCCTTTTTTTGCGGTTATTATAAGCCAGCTTATTGTACTTACCTATAACTTTACTGTAAACAAACAATGGGCATTTTCGCATACAGCCGGAGCAAAGCAAGCCCTAATGAGGTACCTCATCCTCACCGTAGCAAATTATGTGTTTGGAATTCTTGCGATGTATGCAGGAAATGTCGTGGCTGGGATTGACTACAGGATAGTACGAGTTGCCACTGTCGGTGCCATGGTAAGCTGGAATTTCCTGTTATATAAGCACTGGGTATACAAACAATAAAAAATACGCTATACTCAAGAAAAATGTGTATAACCTAATAACAAAAAATAATAAATATTTTTTTTTGCTGTATTAAGCAAAATATAGATAATTCTCCTCTGAGGCGGTTTTCTTGACAAAAAAAGTCAACTACGGTAAACTATGCCCAGATTAATTCTGTATAGTACATGGCGAAACAAGACGTACTCGAAGTTCGAGGGACAATTGAAGAAGTTCTTCCAGCCGGAAAATTTCGAGTAAAACTCGAAAATGGGCATGAAATTAATGCATATATTGGCGGAAAAATGAGAAAATTTCGCATAAGACTAGGAATTGGAGATGAAGTAAAGGTAGAAATTACTCCATACGACCTTACAAAAGGAAGAATTACCTACAGAATATAAACAACAACATTAAAAGAGTGAAAGAGTATCAATCAGTGCGGTGGAGCATTCCCTTCGGTATAAGGCAGATCTGTCAGTTAAGGGAAGCTATGATATCGCGGCAGTGATTGGTATTTTTTCTTTGGTAAATAATATATGAAAGTACACGCTGGAGTTAAAAAAAGATGTAAAACATGTAAAGTCGTTAAAAGACGTGGAGTTATTTATGTCATTTGTGAAAACCCACGACACAAACAACGACAAGGAACAAAACAAAGAAAAAAAGCAGCTTAATAACATTACGAAGGATATAGCTGATAGGAGAAACTCCTCTGAACTATCGGCTCCCAATTATGAACTAATTATATGCGCGTCTCAGGTGTAAACATCCCAAAACAAAAAAGAATTCTTATTTCACTTCAATACGTATATGGTATTGGACTAACTCGTGCCACTCAAATTCTTGGAGTAGCAGGAATTGATGAATCAATCAGAACAAAAGATTTATCTCGAGATCAAGAAGACAAAATTCGTCAAATTATTGAAAAAAACTATACAACAGAAGGTGATCTTCGTCGTGAAGTAAGTAGCAATATCAAACGACTAAAAGATATTAAATCATACAGAGGTTCTCGACATGCAAAACGACTTCCTTCTCGGGGACAACGCACAAAGAGAAATTCTCGTACAGTACGAGGAAACGTACGAAACAGAGCAGCAAGCGGAAGGGCAAAATCTGCACAAAAAACATAGTTCAACTTATCACGTATAACAGCGAATATCCTAAGCGTTTATGGCGAAAAAAATTATAAAAAAGAAAAAAAAGGTAATCAAAAATGTAAGCCACGGGCATGCATATGTTCAGGCTACATTCAATAACACCATTGTTACCGTTACCGATCAAACTGGAAACACCCTTGGATGGGCAAGTGCAGGTATGGTTGGATTTAAAGGACCAAAGAAAGCAACACCATACGCAGCCGGACAAGTAGTGAAAAAAGTAGTAGACGCAATTAAAGACACAGGATTAAAAGAAGTAAACATTTTTGTAAAAGGTATTGGTGGTGGACGTGAAGGAGCTATCCGAGCATTTAACAACAATGGAATCAACGTACTATCAATTAAAGACGTAACACCTCTACCACATAATGGATGCCGACCACCAAAGCGTCGTCGTGTCTAATTGTTGCTAAATTATTATATATATGGGAAGAAATATTGGACCAAAAAATAAAATTGCACGCCGATTTGGTATAAACCTTGGGCTAAAAACAAATGCATCAAAAGTAGCTCGACGCATTAAGCAAGCTCCAGGAGTACACGGACCAAAACGACAACGACAAACAACGTCAAGTTTTGGAAAGCAACTTATTGAAAAACAAAAGGCAAAATATTTGTACGGACTTCGTGAACGACAATTTCGTTCATACGTAGAAGAAGCAAACCGACGAGAAGGTGACTCTGGTGAAAACCTAAAAATGCTTTTAGAAAAACGGCTTGATAATGTTGTTTACCGTATGGGATTTGCCTCAACACGAGCACAAGCACGACAATTTGTTGGGCATGGCATGTTTAGCGTAAACGGGAAGAAAATGAATATCCCTTCATATTTGGTATCATCTGAAGACGAAGTAGCACTCAAAGAAAACAAAAAGAAAAAGACAATATTTACAGAAATTACTGAACAATTATCAAAACATGATGCACCAGGATGGCTTGCTGTTGATGCAACGGGAAAATCTGGAAAAGTACTACATATGCCCGCTCAAGATGATTTTGAAAAAGTATTTGATGTGAAATTTATTATTGAGTACTACTCACAACGATAATATATAAGCGTCGTCCCCTATGGGGCAGCCTGTCATATAAATAATATACATATGGACCACATTCTACTCCCATCAACAATTGAAATCACCGATGGAGATCGACCACACGTTGGTCAAGTTGTGATTACCCCATGTCAGCAAGGATATGGGACAACACTCGGGAATGCACTACGACGTGTACTGTTATCATCTCTTCCGGGTGCAGCAGTAGAATCAATGAAAATACATGGTGTACAACATGAATTTGATGGAATTGATGGTGTACAAGAAGATGTTATTGAAATTATTTTGAACTTAAAACAAGTTGCTGTTCATCTTCATGCAGATGAATCTGTTGTATTGTCACTCAAAAAGAAAGGACCAGGAGCTTTCACTGCAGGAGATTTTGAAAAAAATTCAGACGTCGAAATTGTAAATCCTGAACTTGTCATCATGAACGTTACGACTGATCGAGAAATTGAAATGGAAATAACTATCGGAAAAGGAAGTGGATACGTTATGGTATCAGAAAAAGAAACAGGACATCTTGATTTAGGAACAATTGCTATTGACTCACTATACAGTCCAATTCGTGACGTAGGGTACAAAGTAGAAATGACTCGTGTAGGAGATATTACAGATTACGAAAAATTGACAGTAACGGTAGAAACAGACGGAACAATTACGGTAAAGGAAGCTTTTGCTCAAACAACAAAAATTCTTATGGATCATTTATCACTTATTATTGATGCCGTTTCTAGCCAAGATGCACCAAAAACAGTAAGTGAAAAAAACCCGGAGCCATTAGAATCAACCGTTGATAATGAATAATGTAACGCTACCTATTGTAGCATAGTGAATATGAGACACAGAAAAAATACCAAAACGCTCGGACGAAAAAAGGCCGCACGTGAAGCACTCATGCGGAGTCTTGCAGAAAGCCTTGTCCTTCACGGAGCAATTCAAACAACACTTGCAAAGGCCAAAGTATTGCGAGGTGTTATCGAACCACTTATTACCAAAGCAAAAAATGGAACCTTGTCCGATCGTCGAAACATCATGAAAGTGCTATACACAGAAAAAGCAGTAAAGAAAATCATGGATGATATTGGACCAAAATACAAAGAGCGAGCTGGTGGATATACCCGAATTAAAAAAATGGGGACTCGTCAAAATGACGCTGCGCCAATCGCAAAAATTGAACTTGTTTAGTATATGAATACACAAATAAACCGAGAAACACATACACTTGATGCTGAAGGGCAAGCCGTAGGAAGATTAGCAACACAAATTGCTATGATTCTTCGTGGAAAAAATAAACCTACATTTGAAGCGCATATTGATACCGGAGATTTTGTTGAAGTTATCAATGCTGGAAAAATGAAATTTACTGGAAGAAAACTTGCACAAAAGGATTATTTTCATCACACCATGTATCCAGGTGGACTTAAACGAACACCAATGAAAAAAGTGTTTGATAAAGATCCTGCAGAAGTAGTACGAAGAACCGTTATCAAAATGCTTCCAAAAAACAAACTACGAAGTGATATGATGAAGCGATTGAGTATTAAGGCGTAGTCATATATAATATACCTATGGCAGATAAAACAACAACAATTAGAGCAGTAGGAAGAAGAAAAACCGCCGCCGCTCGTGTCAGAATAGAAACAGGAAAAGGAGAAATTACCATCAATGGAAAAACACTCAAAGAATATTTTCCTGTAGCAATTTGGCAACAAAAAATCATGGCACCTCTTGAGGTAACAGACAGAGACAAAAACATGAATGTTTCTGTAAAAGTTGCTGGTGGTGGTCCAAGTGGACAAGCAGGTGCGGTACTTCACGGTATTGCTCGTGCATTGATTGCCTGGGATGAAGCACTTAAACCAGTCCTCAAAGCACATGGATTTCTTACTCGAGATCCACGTGCTAAAGAACGAAAAAAACCAGGTCGACACAAAGCTCGACGGGGACACCAATGGAGAAAACGATAGAACTCACGTGTTAAAAAACAAGAATACAAAAAATCTGGAATTTATTCCGGATTTTTTAATTGAAAAAAATTGAATATTCATCAAAATTAAGCTAAAATTATTGCATAGTAACCAACAAATACATGTCATTGGTAAAAAACACCGCATTCATGACCCTCGCCTCAATTGGACAAAAGCTTATTGCCTTTGTCTATTTTACTATTGTTGCAAGATCACTCGGCGCACAAGCAACAGGAATGTACGTCACCGCATTGGCATTTACTACGTTGTTTGTGGTGTTTGTAGATTTAGGCATGACAAATGTGCTTGTTCGTGAATCAGCAAAACATAAAGCAAACATGCAAGAATATTTTTCTGTTGTACTCATGTCCAAAGTACTACTTGGCGTTGGATCCTATGCGATCATGATTGTTGCAGCACATCTGCTCAATTATGATATTGCACTCAGACATCTTATTTATTTGTCAGGAATCACCATGCTCTTTGATTCACTGCACTTATCTATATATGGCGTATTGAGAGCCATCGGAAATCTCAAATACGAAGCCATTGGTATTGTAAGTAGTCAAGCCGCAACACTTCTCATTGGAGGAATCGCGTTATTCCTCAAATTGCCACTCATGTTTTTGATTTTAGCCTTTACGTTGCCAAGTATACTTAATGCTACCTATGCAGGAATAATTCTCTACAAAAAATATAAAATAAAATTTATTCCACGTTTTGATAAAATAGTTTTTATTTATCTGGCAAAAATAACGCTTCCTTTTGCCATCGCCGCAGTATTTGCTCGCGTATATTCCTATATCGATACGATATTACTTTCAAAACTTGCGGGTACCACGGCTGTAGGATTTTATGCCATTCCGTACAAAATAACCTTTGCGTTCCAATTTATTCCACTTGCACTGGTGGCAGCACTGTACCCACGATTTAGTGAATATTTTGTGAAAGATAAAGAAAAACTGGCACACATGTTTGAACAAGGGGTAAAATATCTCCTTATTATTGTCCTTCCTCTTACTGTGGGAATTGGTATCCTCGCACAAGATATTATCGTCACATTTTATACAACAGAATATCTAGCCTCGGTTCTTCCATTACAAATTCTTATTTCCGGACTCGTTTTTTCATATATCAGTTTTCCTATTGGAGCCATGCTAAATGCATGTAATAGGCAAGTCACGCAGACAATTATTATTGGAATTGTCATGACAATAAATATCATCCTAAACGTTATATTCATTCCAACCATAGGGATTGTTGGAGCAGCAAGTGCGGCATTGATTGGGAATATTATACTCGCTTTTGCCGGATACAGTATTATCCCGCAAATAACACCTATCTCGCACAAACGCATTATCATCACAGCCCTAAAACTCACCATAGCGGCGGGAATAATGGGAGTAGCGGTATTCATAACAAATATGTATGTACATTTTAGTATTGCTGTACTTGTGGGAGTGGTAACATATCCCGTTGTTATATTATTAATAAAAGCCATAACGATCTCAGAAATAAGAGAAGCTGTCGTGATCCTAAAAAGATGATACACTAGTACATATCAGCTATTTATGTTTTTTTTATGAAAAATATCCTTATTATTACCCTCGAGCATCCTCCAGAAATTGGAGGAATTGCATCGTACGTCGATCAATTTGCCGCAGCGCTGCCCGAACAGAACAACGTAACGGTATATGCCCCATATCATCCGGGAGACGCAAATTGGGATAGAACAGTGTCATACACCATCATCAGAAAAAAACCGTACTTTCCAATAGGTATATGGCCACGTTGGTTGCGAATGTATTTTCAGGTAAGAAAAATAGTCAAAGAACGAAAGATAGACATTATTTTTCTCCATCATATTCTTCCTGTTGGATATGTTGCCTGGTTAATGAAAAAAACAAAAAAAATTCCATACGTTATTTTTTCTCATGGAACAGATATCCTTGCTGCTACCAAAACAAAATGGAAAAAACGGATGGCAAAAATGGTGTGTACACAAAGCGAATCAATTGTGTTCAATAGCGAATCATTAAAGCATCGTCTAGTTAAAGAACTTCCAGAATTTGAACAAAAAAGTTTGGTATTATATCCATGTCCAGATGATGCTTTATATCATCCACCAGCACAAGACTTCCTTGATAGCCTAAAATCACAGTACGCACTTGAAGGGAAAAAAGTTATGCTCTCTATAGGAAGATTCGAAGATGGAAAAGGATTTCCTCACATCATCAGAATATTACCAAAACTACTTGAAAAAATTCCCAATCTTGTATGGTTAGTAATTGGTGATGGAAAAAAACAAGAGAAGTTGGTAACACAAGTCCAAAAAAATTCACTACAAAATATTGTCCGATTTTTAGGAAAAGTACCGCATAATGAAGTTGTTCCGTTTTATTATATTGCTGATATATTTACCCTGCTTACTCACCCAGATGAAGGGAAAGAAGAAGGGCTTGGACTAGTTTTCCTTGAAGCTGCCGCAGCCGGGTTACCAGTCGTTGCAGGGAAAAGTGGGGGAGTACCTGAAGCAGTAATTCATACACAAACAGGACTTATTGTTGATATTTATCATGGAGACAACGTCGTTGTCGATGCCATCACAGAACTTCTCACAAATAAAGAATATGCCGATAGACTTGGTAAAAATGCGCAAGAACGCATGAAAGCAGATTTCAACTGGCAATATCAGATGGAAAAAATAAAACCGTGGATAGAATAAAAGGGAACGGGTAGTTTAACATACGGGTCTTATGCAAGAACTCATTAGTATCGTGATTCCATTTTACAATGATCACGATCACATAGCACAAACAATACAAAGCATTGCAAACCAAACGTATCCCAATCTTGAGGTTATTATTACTGATGACGGAAGCACCCCCTCACTATCAGAGGCAGCTATTGTTGATATGCTAAAAGGGCGAGATGAACAGCATCAATTAAACACAAACGTTCAATTTCAGTATCAAAAAAATGCAGGAGCTCCCACTGCCAGAAACAATGGGAGATCTCTTACTACAGGGGAATATCTTATTTTTTGGGATGCAGATATCATGGCAAAACCAGAATTTATCCAAAAAATGCATAATGTCCTTACCCTCCATCCAGAAGTAGATTATGCCTATTGCAGTTATAAACTTGGAAATAAGGAGATGACTGGCAAAAAGTTTTCTATCGATACACTCAAACAGCAAAATTACATTCCTACCACATCACTCATCAGAACAGAAAAAGCATTGCTATGGGATGAATCACTCAAACGGTTTCAAGATTGGGATCTATGGCTCCGTATGGCAAAAGAGGGAAGTATTGGTATTTTTGTTCCAGAAGTATTATTTATTGCAGCTCCAGAATCAGGGATAAGTAATTGGCTTCCATCATTTGCCTACAAATCACCATGGAGATACCTTCCCCAATTTAAAAAGAAAGTAGAGGCATACGAACGCGCCAAAGCAATAATACAAAAGAAACATAATATATAAAAAACTAGCCGTGATGACTAGTTTTTTTGTGCTTCATAAACAGGATGAGTGCCCATACAATAGCCGCAATCTCAAACAAAAATGTCCAGTGAAATATAAAATTGTATATCCAAAACGAATATACCGCGGGGACTTCAAATAAAGACACCGCCCTATCAGTAAAAGGAAAAAACCAGGCAATTTTACCAACCAGAGTATCAAGGATAAGATGAAGAAATACAGTACTAAAGAAAAAAACAGCCGCAATAATATAATCAAATCGTCTTCGGAGAAAAAAAATAGATAATGTCACTGCAGTAATAATCATCCAATAAAAAGGGACATGTATCCAATAGCTATGATGCAAGTGCTGTTGGTCATCAATAAGATAAAAATACAAAATATCAATGTCAGGAAATACACTTCCTAGCAATCCCCAAAATAAGTAAGATTGAGTGAAAAAACGTTTTTGTAACGTGGTAGATAAAATATATCCCGAAGGAATGTGACCAATAAACATACCTAGTCTACAAAAAATTGGGAAAGTATTTTGTGAACTGCTTTTCCCATAGAGATACAATAAACACTAAGAACGTTGAACAATATACCGCTCATAATGCGGCGTTAAATAGCCAAGTAAAAATACTAAGAGCATCACCCCAAATACGTGGGAAAAAATAGGCGTAATAACCTCCATCACACAAAGTGACA
>CAZEYK010000033.1:0-2091 GCA_964516055.1 uncultured Gammaproteobacteria bacterium | reverse complement strand
CAAAAGCAGCAAAAAGTCCCACACTTAACGATCGTAGATGAGAGAATTGGGAAATATACGATAACAATCGAAAAAAGATAAATAATAATACACTCAAAACCGCAAGTCCAAAAAATCCCAGTTCAGCCCACAGTTCAAAATATCCCCAATCAAATTGAGTTGTGGTAACAGCAAGATGGGTAACGGGATCACGAAACGTTAACACTGTTCCAAGGCCATGTCCTAATATAGGATGAGATCGGATAAGGTCAAAAATAGGGGAAAGCAATGTGGATCGTGTTGCCGTACTCACTTCAATAGCTGGTCGAGCAACCGCGGCAAATCGAAATCCTAGAAGATCCAACCCCAAAGAAGTTCCACCACTTGCAATACCATAAATACCAATAAATAAAACAAAAAATATACCAACCGTGGCAAAGGCTACCTTTCCCCAAGACAAAAAAGTGTGCCGATATAAAAGGACAAGTAATCCAATGCCAAGCCCAATCATGTACGTACGAGAAAAGTTGAGTACAAGAATAAGCATCGCGGAAACAATAACTGTCCATATAACTCGTGGACGTACTCGAAGTGTATCTCCAATTGTCCGAGATAATAAGACAAGTAAAAGTGGAAGAATAAGTAAATGCTCTGGGGTTACTATCCGAAAAAATCCTTCTCCTAAATCAGTAATTTTTCCTCCCACAATATCCCGAAACCACACGTAATACGGTCCATGAATTTCCGCAAAACCAGTAGAAAACAACACAAAGGTCATAAGGGAAAACAGTGCTGATCCCAAAATAAATGCGGTAAACAAACGAAAATAATAGGGATAATTTTTTTCTTGTTTCAAAAAATGTGCCGCCGGGTACAATAACAAGCAAAAGAAATAGGGAATACTATCCCTAACCACAAAGACAATATCATTGCCAACAAAAATTCCTCGAAAAAAAGAAAATCCAACAAATAATAAAAAAAGAATCAATACATACGAAGACGGAGCTAACTCACGAATATGTTGAAATAGATCACCTTTGGCAAATGATTTTGTATACCATAGCGAGACAAACGTAATTACCAAAATCGTCCGCAAAGATAAAAACCCTAACTCAAGCAAATGCCCTGTGCCCCCAAGCAAAAATTCAGTAACAAGGAAAAGCCAAGATAATTCAGGACGATAATAAAATAATGACCCAAAGATAAGCAGTACAATAAACGCAATAACAGAAAGTATAAAAGGAAAAGGAGTTAACCAAAATGACAGTAAACGAATTCCCAAAAATCCACAGAGTAAATATACCGTATGCCTATGCACCGTATGATAACGAGTAAACATAAAAAAGTTATTGCAGTTGAGCACCAATAAACGTACGAAATCCACGACAAAATGACAGCGCATCCATAGCTTGTTTTCCTTCAAGTTGCAATTCAAGAATCTGAAGAGAGTCATTTCCACAACCAATCAATAGTTGATCGTCCCGTTGTTCAACGACTCCTGTTGCAATAGACATAGGTACAGGATGCACCTGCAACAACTTCAATCGTTTTTTCTCCCATTGAGTATAAATCCCTGGCCATGGGGTCATTCCTCTATATTGATTATAAATAGCTTGTGCTGATTTTTTCCAATCAACAAGTCCATCTTCGCGAGTAAATTGTCGGCATTCTGTTACTTCGTCATCATCTTGTTCTTGTGGAATTAATGTATGATCAATATAGGGAGGGAGTGCCTCCAATAAGAGCTGAGATCCAAGCGGAGCCATGTTTTCATCCAAATCAAGATACGTATCATCAGGAGCAATGTCCATTGTTCCTTGAAGAAGGATTGGACCCGTATCGAGCCCAATCCCCATTTTCATAATAGTAACCCCCGTTTGTGTATCACCATTGATAAGTGCTGATTGAATAGGGGAGGCACCTCGATATTTTGGCAACAGGGATGTGTGAACATTTAATATCCCGTGCGTTGGAAAATCAAGAACATGTTTAGGAATCAATAGACCATATTGTGCCGTAACTCCCACATCAACAGTTCCTTGACTGATAAACTCGGTCAGATCAATATGTTTCAAACTCGTGGGTTGAATTACCGTAATGCCATGTTTGTCT
>CAZEYK010000032.1:0-14284 GCA_964516055.1 uncultured Gammaproteobacteria bacterium | reverse complement strand
CGCGCGAGCAGTAGCCAGCGATACCGCGAGGATAGCATTTGCTCCTAATTTCTTTTTATTGGGAGTGCCATCAAGATCAATCATGAGTTGATCAATGTGTCTTTGTTTTGTTGCGTCTTCGCCATTTAAGGCATCATTGATATAGGTATTTACATGTTTTACTGCTTTGAGTACACCTTTTCCCCCAAATCGTTTTGTGTTATCTCGAAGTTCCAAGGCTTCGTGTGTTCCTGTTGACGCACCACTTGGCACGGCAGCAATACCAACAGCTCCACCAACAAGCACAACAGTCGCTTCAACAGTGGGGTTTCCTCGTGAATCAAGTATTTCTCTTGCAGTGATTTTTTTTATGCTTGTTTTGATCATATACACACGTTGGTTATCCTAGATAATGGATATATCATAGCATTACTTTTTTATGATGACAAAAGACCTCGGGGGAGGTCTTTTGCGCTTCCAATATTATTGGCAATATATTGTTTTGATCATGTCGTCTATTCTGTACTACTTGTTATTCTTTGTGTGATAGGAAAATTTCCTTGCGTCGTTGTACTTGCGTCGTCCATCATATCTGTATTGTCTGTTGTATTGTCTGTATCATCTGCCATTGTTTGATCTTGGGGTGCTTGCAATTCCATCATCGATACTTTTTTGCTCAAAAAATCTACGGTTTCTTGCAAATTTTGTATTTCATCGGTGGTGGAGTTCATCGTTGTATCTTCTACGGGAATTTTTTGCATGCTTTGTAGTGTAAGGAGTGCCTGGTTTGCTTGCTGTATGGCTTTTTGATTCGTGGTGATAAACATAAATAATACCGCACTGATACCCAGGAGTACTATTGTTTGCAATGCAAAAAGGATCTTCATATTATTCTTTTATTTCAAAGGTAACACTTACATTGAGGATAATATCAGTACTTCCTTCTTCTACAGATGGCACACTTCCTCCACGTGCGAGTGAATCATATTCTGAATATGCCGCATAGGGCGGATATCCGTCTTCTCTATTGTATTCATTGTATGAGACAACGCTCACAATATTTACTCCTAACTGACTGCTAAGAAGCCCTGCTTTTTCTTTTACTTTTTTGAGTGCTTCTTCTCGTGCTTGAGCAATATATACATCAGTGTCGTCGATACTAAATTGAAGACCACCAATTTGGTTGAGCCCTAATTCTCCACTTAGTGCGAGTACTTGACTGGAGATATCTACATTACGAATTTTTACGGTTACATTTTGACTAACATTGTATCCCGTAATCACTTGTCCTTCCTCTTCTGTATAATTGTATTGTGGATAAACATTGTAGTTGGTTGTTTGGATATCTTCTTTTGCAATACCGAGTGCAGTAAGCCGTTCTATAAGTGTATTCATTATGGTGGTATTTTGTTCTTGTGCTTCGGCTACGGTGGTGCCTTGTTTACTGAGTCCCATTGTAACGGTGGCAATGTCTGGCGTTGCCGTAACTTTTCCTTCGGCTTCTATCGTGATGAGTCTCTCTGGTTTGTCTGCTTCACCAATATGTTCGTATGAACGAATGTTGTTTCTGATGAGTGTTCCAACGAATACAATTCCGTAGACTAGAAATACTCCAATGAGAGTCAGAAAAATTTTTCCAATCATGTCATTGCAAAATAAATGTTTTGCTGAACATGTTGAGCCTCCTGATTGTACTGGCGGTTTTGTGGTGCGCGTTGTTTTTGCACTTGATTTTTTGACAGGCATAAAAAAAGAAGAAATAAATTACAAAGTATGGTGATTATACCATACTTTTTTTTGTCCGTATATTTTTTATTTTTTTATGTTAGGAAAGCGCTTCAATCCCTGGCAGTTTTTTTCCTGCAAGAAAGTGCAGCATGGCACCACCACCAGTGGACACAAAATCAATATCATCCATTCCGTCGACAGCGTCCATTGCTTGGAGTGTTTCTCCTCCTCCGATGACTCCGAAGGCATGCCCTTTGGACCGTGAGGCGATGAGTCTTGCAATTGCAAACGTTCCGATGTGATATGGTTTTTGTTCAAAATATCCCATGGCGCCATTCCATATTAATGTTTGTGCTGATTTTATATGTGTTGCAAATAGTTGTATTGTTTTTGGACCAATATCAAGAATGGCTTCCCCTTTTTTGCAAATTTGGTGCGGTGTTTTTTTTATGTCGACAAGTCGATACGATGTTCCATCAAGAGTACCAACAACAAGGTCTACAGGGAGTACTACGTTTCGTTTTTTTCCGTATGTGAGTGCTTCTTTTTGTAATTCCTTATTTACCAGTGAATCTCCTACCCGATATCCGGCTGCTTTGAAATACGTGTTTACCAATGCACCACCGAGGAGTACGGTGTCCGCCATTTTGGCAAAAGATTTCATGACTGGTATTTTTGTTTCTAATTTTGCTCCGCCAAGTACGGTAACGAGCGGATGCTTTGATTTTGTTATGAGTTTGGTAAGCGTGGTTATTTCTTTTTGCATTAAGACTCCGACATAACTTTTTACGTACTTTTCTATTCCTACGATAGAGGCATATTCTCTGTGTGATTGTCCAAAACAATCCAATACAAAGTAATCGCAATATGACGCAAGTTCTTTTGCAAACTCTGGATCGTTTTCTATTTCTCTTTTGTCAAACTGAATATTTTCTAAAAACAATATATCTCCTTCGTTCATACTGTCTATCGCTTTTTTCACTGAATGCCCAGTTGATTGTTTTAGATTTGTGATGTTTTTGTTTAACAATTGTGATAACGCCTTGGCTATTGGTGCGGTACGTAATGATGGGATGACGCTTCCTTTTGGTCTTCCTACGTGCGTCATGATGATAATGTTGGCTTGCTTTTCTTGGAGATACGTCAGTGTTGGGAGTGTTGCTCGTAGTCGAAAATCGTCGAGGACTTTTCCCTTTTTCAACGGGACATTAAAATCTACCCGTACCAACACACGCTTCCCTTTAAGATTACGAATTTGTTTCATTGATTTCATACAATATTGCTTAGTAGAAACACCTTACCTTATTTTTTTGCTACATCTTTTTTCCCATGATGCTTACCATTTCAACAAGCCTATTTGCATAGCCCCATTCATTATCATACCAAGAGATTACTTTTACAAGATTGCCATCTACCACTTTGGTGAGCGCAAGATCGACGATTGAGGAATATGGATTCCCAATAAAATCACTTGAGACAAGCGCTTCATCCGTAACAGCAAGGACTCCTTTATGTGATCCTTTGGCAGCTTTTTTAAAGGCCGCATTTATTTGTTCGCTTGTGACGTCTTTTTTTAATAAAAAGGTAAAATCCGTAAGCGAGACGGTGATGGTAGGAACACGCACCGCAATGCCGTCAAATTTTTGTTGTAATTCAGGAATAACTTTTGTGGTTGCAATGGCAGCGCCGGTGGTGGTAGGTACGATATTTTGTGCGGCTGCACGAGCACGACGAAGATCTTTGTGTGGGCCATCTTGTAAATTTTGATCTGCAGTGTAGGAATGGATGGTGGTAAGCATGGCTTTTTCTATACCAAATGTTTGTTCAAGTATTTGAACCACGGGAGCTGTACAGTTGGTGGTGCATGATGCGTTATCAATAATATCTTCGCCAGCATATGTGTTGCAATTAACGCCTCGAACAAATCCCGCAATATCATCTCCTTTTGAGGGAGCAGAAATAATTACTTTTTTTGCTCCTGCTTTTAGATGCAGGCTTGCTTTTTCTCTATCGCGAAATATTCCTGTTGCTTCAATAACAATATCTATCTTTAACTTTTTCCAAGGCAACATGCTGGGGTCTCGTTCTGAAAGGGCAATAATTTTTTTGTTGCCGATGATGAGATGTTTAACATCGTGGGATACTTTTTTTGTATAGGTAGGATATGCTGTATCGTACTTGAATAGGTGGGCGAGGGTATTCGTGTCAGTAAGATCATTAATGGCAACAACGTCTATTCCCCTTTTTTCCAGGGCAACTTTGCAGGCATGACGGCCAATACGACCAAAGCCATTGATGGCAATACGGAGGGTTCTTTTTTTCGTGGACATAGGGATATACTTATAGGGTATTATTATACGAATATTTTAGCATACTCTACAAAAAGCGGTAAGCGGGATAGCATGAAGAGGCAATAATAATCTATCATCTTCTCATTTTTTATGTCTACAAAAAAAGCCCAGCGAGTTGCTGGGCTTTTTTGTTGTTATCGTGATGAGCACGATTATTACGAAATTTGTTCTTCTACTTCTTCGGCAAAATTTTTGCTTGATTTTTCGATTCCTTCACCAAGTTCATAGCGAGCAAAGCGTCGGATAGAGATTTTTTCTCCAATTTCACCAGTTTTTTTGATAAGCATTTCTTCGATAGTCAAGTCTTCATCTTTGATGAATGGTTGTTCGAGGAGACACATTTCACTGTAAAATTTATCAAGTTTTCCGTCAATAATTTTTTCAATAATGTCTGCTGGTTTCCCTTCATTTTTCATTTGTTCACGGTATATATCTTTTTCTTTTTCCACGGCTTCTGCTGGTACTTCATTTCGAGAAAGATATTTTGGAGCAGACGCAGCGATATGCAGTGTGATACCGTTTACAATGTCTTGGAAATTTTCGTTTTTGGCGACGAAATCTGTTTCACAGTTTACTTCTACCAATACACCTACTTTTCCACCACCATGAATGTAACTTGCAACAGCACCTTCTGCTGTTACTTTATCGGCACGTTTTGCCGCTTTTGCAATGCCTCGTTTTCGAAGCCAATCAAGTGCTTTTTCCATGTCTCCATTTGACTCGTCGAGTGCTTTTTTACAATCGAGCATTCCTGCTCCAGTTTGTGATCGAAGTTTTGCGATGTCTGCGGTACTAATTGACATAATATATTTGAAATACGATTAAAGAATATTATTGTCATCCTGAAATATGTTTCAGGATCTTTGACACTATTGCCTCTTTAGAAAAGATGCTGACGTATAATCAGCATGACATACTCGTTATGCTTTTTTTTGTCCGACAGCTTGTTTGCTTTCGTATTCTGTTTTTCCTTCGTTTACCGCAGCGGCGATAAGATCGGTGATAAGACGAATTGCTTTTACAGCATCGTCATTTGCTGGGATGATGTAGTCGGCTTTATCTGGATTTGCGTTTGTATCACATACCGCGATGATTTCAACTCCTGTTCGATTTGCTTCAATAACAGCAGTTTTTTCTCGTTGCATTGATGGAATAAATAAGGCTTCTGGCATTTTTTTGAGCCCTGCAAGTCCAGCGAGGTTTTGATCCATTTTTTCTAATTGCTTAGCAATAGCTAGCTGTTCTTTTTTGGTATATTTTTCAAGCTCTCCGTTTGCTTGTTGTTCTTTGAGTTTGTTGTAGTTTTGAATCAATTTTTTGATTTCTTGAAAGTTTGTAAGCAATCCACCAATCCATCGATCAACAAGGTATGGCGCGCCACATGATAGGGCAGCTGCTTTTACGATGTCTCGTGCTTGTGGTTTGGTTGTCACAAAAAGAATTTCTTTTCCTTGTGCAGAAAGTTCTTTTACTTGAGTAAGCGTTGACGCAAGTAATTCTTGTGTTTTTTCTAGATCAATGACGTGAACGCCATGTCTTACGGTAAAAATGTATGGCTTCATCTTTGGATGCCATCGTGATGCACTGTGTCCGAAGTGAACTCCGGCCTTCAGCATCTCTTCTAGAGAAGGGATCTTCATATGTGTGTTCCTTGTGCCTCCTATCTCAGGCTATTCAAATGGTTGAATAGAGGAATACAAAAGAGATAGTGAGGGATAATTAATATGGCTAGATATTATGCTAAATAGAGGTATTTGTCAAGCAGATACACGGAAAGCGGCAGCAAAATAAAGACATAATAGAGCTAATAGGCAAAAATCTTGATGACACGAGAACCGTACGCTGTCCTGTGGACTCTTCAGGATGGCTGCTTACTTATGGCTTATTCTACCTACAACTCATTCTCTTTCCTTTCCTGTTTATGCTATACTTGAGATATATTGTGTTCAGTTTATTTTTTTTGTATGCCTTCTTCTTTTTCTCCTCCTCTTCCTTCTCCCTCACAGAAAAAGCCAAATCCTATTTTGTGGATTTTTTTTGGTATTTTTGGGGTAATCCTTGTTGGATTTATGCTGGCTGTGGGTTATTATATTTGGCAAATTCAATATGGGGACAGAACTGCGTTAGCAAAACAATTTCAAAAAAGTATTACCAACCAATTTTCCCAAGTATCGGGGACAAGTGATGTTACGGTAACAGAAGAACAGCTCGCTGAGGTTATCCGATCTCACAACCCAACCTTAGGGAACCCCCAATCACCTGTGACTATTATTGCGTTTATTGATTTTGAATGCCCTTTTTGTCAACAAAGTTATGAAACGTTTAATACGGTTATTGATAAGTACGGGAGTGCAGTGTATGTCGTTTTTAAACATTTACCGCTTACAAATATTCATCCCAATGCGGGACCTGCGGCACTTGCAGCGACTTGCGCGCATAGTCAAGGAAAATTTTGGGAGTATTACCATAAATTGTTTACGTTACTTCAACTTTCTGATGAAGCGTATTTAGGATATGCCGAGCACATAGGAATTGATGTCCCAACATTTCAACGCTGTTATGATCAAAAAGACCATGCCAAAGATATTCAACAAGACATTCTTGATGCGGCATCTCTTGGCGTTCGAGGAACTCCCACCTATTTTGTGGGGACAAAGAAAATAGAAGGAGTAATCAGTGAAGAATTATGGGACGCATTTATTCTCGAACAATTACAACAGTAATCCTGTTGATTATTCTGGTAGGGGTGTTCTTCTCCCCTACTTTTGTTGCGGCACAAATTGATACGCGATGTTTTACGGTCAATGATTGTGTTGCGGCACGCAATGGCGATCCTAGCGGATTTTATCAATCACGAGAAACCGCGCAGGCGTGCCAAGGAGAAACCGATGCTCATGGTACTGCTGTGGGCTTTTGTAATCCAGATACGCAAGTACGAACCACTATTTCTATTGGTGGAGTTCGTGTGTTTGCCAATGTTGGTGATTATATTCAAACGATATTTCGTTTTGGGATTGCCGCAATTGTGCTGTTGTCTACCATTATGATTATTGTTGGAGGAGTTCAGTGGATGCTCCCCGGAAATATTCTAACCACGGGTACAGGTGACCAACAACAGAGTATAAACCAAGCTAAATCGCGTATTAAAAATGCCTTGATTGGATTAGCTATTGGTATTTTTTCTATTACGCTTCTCTATCAAATTAATCCCTACTTGATACATTTTCGTTTACCGCAGACATGGATGATTAACCAAATTGCTCTGTCGAGTGTTCAGTGTAATGATAATGTAGGACAATCTGTTTCAGAAACAGCAGATGGGGCGCAAATTAAAGCGGAGGAGGCTCTCTGTGGAAGAACATATATACTAGCTAATGCTAGTAATAATCAATGTATAGGTCTTTCTTGCCCTACTGATGGAGAAACGTGCGTGCCTCTTTTGGATGGAAAACGCGCATGCAAGCCTGGACTGTTGAGCGGAAAAATTACGGCGATTAATTCAGAAAGTGCTTCCGAATTCTCTGAACATATTATTGATAATAATTTGCAACTTATTGCCGTATGTAAAAATGGACGACTGGAACAAATTGATGAAATAGATGTGCTGCAGGAAAACAGGCAAACACCAAAAGATCAACCACAAACATATCAATTTTCGTATTCCACACAGATTGACAATGCTTGCAGGACGTACGGCGATGGATTGGTGGGATTTTTTTTGGGAGGGGAAATTAATGATGAAGGAAGTGGGCTTGGTTCTGCGGGAGGAGCTCTCACAACGGGTATCGATGATTGGCATGCCATTGGAAAATCATTTGATACCTCTGACCAAACAACCTCTCATAGTTGTGCAGAAAATTTGTCTTTACGTGCGTTTTCTGTGCTTCAAGGAGGTGGGGTGGCCGATTGTACTGGCGACCTTGGTGTCCAGTATTGTTCTTGTTCGGCGATATCAGATCCGAAGACCCTGAAGAAACTGGTTCTTCGCCCAGACTTTACTAAACACTTATTTAGCCTCGAAGAGTTGAAAAAAGGCTTTACTTGTGATATACATATTACTCGATTGGCTTTTCCAGCAATCGACAATATCGACCTCGTTGAGGATGATACTGATTGTTTTGAATATCAATAATATTTATGTCATACAATTCAATTCGCATTACCAATTGTCGGGTAAATAATTTGAAGAATGTTTCCCTCTCTATTCCTAAAAATAAACTAACGGTTATTACTGGTTTGTCTGGTTCAGGAAAATCTTCTCTTGCTTTTGACACCATCTATGCCGAAGGGCAACGGCGATATGCTGAAAGTTTGAATGCATATGCACGTCAGTTTATGGATGTGCAGGATAAGCCGGATGTGGATGAAATCACTGGTTTGTCCCCTACTATTGCGATTGATCAAAAAAATACCTCACGAAACCCACGATCAACGGTGGGAACAACAACGGAGATTTATGATTTTCTCCGTCTTTTATTTGCGCGTATTGGTATACAATATTGTCCAGAAACAAATGAACAAGTTACTCAATACAGTCCGGGAGATATTATTGAACAGATTCGGAAGTTGGCAAGAACGAGTACTCATTTGGCGATTTATGCGCCAATTATTAAAGGACAACAGCTGAAAGCAAAAGAAGTATTGTCTCGTGTGGAACCGGTAGATTGCCAAGGGGTGCGGATTAATGGCATGGACATTCCTCTTAATCAATTGAAAACGATATTGAAAAAAGAAGCCACCACCTATGATATTGATATTCTTGTTTTGCGAGTGACTGATCATAAAAAACAACAAATTGCGCCATTTATTGATAAGGCACTTGATCTTGGAAATGGAGAAATTGTTATTGTTGATGAGGATAGTGGTGAAGAATATCAATACACCACGTATCCCTATTGTTCCCATTCTAAAAGACAATTTGATACGGTGGAACCACGATCATTTAGTTTTAATAGTCCCTATGGTGCATGTCCTCGATGTACCGGGCTTGGCTATACGCTCAATATTAATCCAGAGCTCATTATTCCTAATCCTCGATTAACATTGGCAGAAGGTGCGGTGCAACCATGGACTCGTATTGTTGGCAATCAATCCTACTATCAAAAATTACTGCAGACGGTTGCGGATACACATGGATTTTCTGTTGATACTCCGGTGAAAGAATTATCAAAAAAACACATGGATCTGTTGTTGTTTGGTACTGATGGACTCACGTATACGGTTGAAGGAAAGTCTGTTCATTTTGAAGGCGTGATTCCTGATTTAACCACACGCCATGCCACAACAACTTCTGAATATATTCGAAAAGAAATTGAACAATACATGCGTGAAGATGAGTGTCCTGTCTGTGTTGGAAAACGATTGAAGGCAACCTCACTTGCGGTAAAAATTGGTGAGTTATCTATTGCAGATATTGCAGAGATGAGTATTGAAGAAGCAAGTGATTTCTTTGAAGCGTATATGAAAAAGAAAGGATCGCTATACATGGCATGCACTACGAATGACCGCTTGATTGCTGATGGCGTGGTGAAAGAAATTGCCGGAAGATTGCATCATTTAATGAATGTTGGCTTATATTATTTAACACTTGACCGAGCGGTGTCTACGCTGTCTGGTGGTGAGGCGCAACGAATTCGCTTGTCAACGCAATTGTCTACGGGGCTTACTGATGTGATTTATATTTTGGATGAGCCGTCTATTGGATTGCATACAAAAGATAATGAAAAACTCATTCATACCCTTAAAGAACTTCGTGATTTGGGAAATACCGTAATTGTGGTGGAACATGATGAGGAAATGATGGCGGCGGCAGATCATGTGGTGGATGTAGGACCGGCGGCTGGTGTGTATGGTGGAGAAATTATTGCGGAAGGTCCTGTAAGCAAAATTAAGCAATCAAAAAATTCGTTGACTGGACAATATTTGAGTGGAGAGATGACGATTGATCCGCCAAAAACATTGCGGAAAGGAAATGGCAAAACAATTAGTATTATTGGTGCGACATCAAATAATTTGAAAAATATTGATGTGTCTATTCCGCTTGGAACATTGGTGGCGGTGACGGGAGTATCTGGTTCTGGAAAGTCAACGCTTATTACACATATTTTGAGTAAGGCACTTGCAAAGTATTTTTACCGAGCAAAAAGCGAACCGGGTGCACATAAAAAGATTATTGGTATTACTAATGTTAATAAAGTTATTTCTATTGACCAAACGCCGATTGGCAGAACACCACGCAGCAACCCCGCAACGTATACGGGAGTATTTACTGTGATTCGTGATTTATTTGCGAGTACACAAGAAGCGACACTTCGCGGCTATAGTGCGGGGATGTTTAGTTTTAATGTAAAAGGTGGCGGACGATGTGAAGCGTGTAGTGGTGAAGGATATATTCGGATTCCGATGCAATTTTTGACTGATGTTTTTGTGGAGTGTCCGGAGTGTGAAGGAAAACGATATAATAAAGAAGCGCTTGAAATTAAATATCGCCAACAGACAATTGCAGATGTACTCAATATGACGATTGAGGAGTCTGCCAAGTTTTTTTCTGATGTGCCGGCGATTGCAGATAAGGTTGCGGTGCTTCGTGATGTTGGACTTGGGTATTTACATTTAGGTCAACCAGCAACCACGCTCTCTGGTGGTGAGGCTCAACGAATTAAGTTGGCGACAGAATTATCTCGTCGAGCGACGGGAAAGACGTTGTATATTTTGGATGAGCCAACAACGGGATTGCATTTTGATGATATTAAACGGCTCTTGCATGTACTTCAAAAATTGGTGGATAAAGGAAATACCGTGTTAACAATTGAGCATAATCTTGATGTGATAAAATGTGCGGATTGGGTGATTGATCTTGGGCCGGAAGGCGGAAAGCGTGGTGGTGAGGTATGTGCGCAAGGGACGCCAAAAGATGTGGCAAATGTGAAGGAAAGTTTTACGGGAAAATATTTGAAGGTGCTATTGGCAAGAAAGCAAGGAAACAAGAATGCCCTAAAACAAAAAAATAAAAAAGCAAAAAAGTAATATTACGAGAAAGCAAGGACAAGAAAAACTAAAATATCCCTTTGTTAAAAATCCGATCAAGAGGTCGGGGTTTTTGTTTTTTTCTATTATGCTACTATATTGATATATCTATTTTTATACCTTTATATGGGAGAAACAAAAAACCTTGGACCTGAGCTAGAGAGAATACGAAAGCAAGGACAAGAACAAGTATCAGGTAATGATGAGAATGAACAAACAGGTAGTGATAAAACTCATGCACGAGAACTAACGATTACTCCAGAAATTAGAGCAGGATATGACAAGAAGGTTGCCGCAGATAAAAAACGTCGTGAGGAAGAAGAATCCGAAAAAAAAAGAAATGAAATAAAACATGCACGAGGGATACCTATTACTCCGGAGTTTCTTCAGCAAATGGATGAGAGAAGGGCGCGTTTAGCGGCAGAGACACAGGATGCACGCCAGGCAGAACTTCTCCAAGAACAAATCAAGAATGTGCCGCCTACGGAAGTTATTGATACTTCTGCAGTTGAACAGCCACCATCGAAAACAGATGGGGGCAAGCAAAAAAAAGGATTTTGGAATCGACTTTTTGGAAAATAAACAAAACTGAACTATTTGAGGACCATACTCTCGTATGTCATCCTGAGCGAAAGGAGGAGTAAAACGACGAATGAAGTCGAAGGATCTCGTATTAGCAAGGTATAATTTAAATACATCGAGATCCTTCGACTTCACTTCGTTTCGCTCAGGATGACATATTGGAGCATAAAAAAACCCCGTATCAATATTGATACGGGGTTTGTCTTTGGGTACAAGAATATTCTTATAGACAAAGACAATTAGTGAGTGCTGCTGGTGTGCACAATGCGCAGCCGCGACTCACTGTCTGGGAGGTGCGAGGAGTTGTCTCTACTCGCACCTCCCTCTCCCTCTTACCACAATCTTGGTAACCCTGTTCGCTTCAAAGAAGCGCTGCAGGAGATGACGCTGGTCCGCTGGCGTAGGGAGTACGCGCGGGGTCATCTGGTGCCGTTTTACCTCATGGCGAGAGGTGGTCCCGGGGGACCGGCGCCGAAGGTCAGCGGGTGACCGTTGGCGGAACTCATCAAATCACAGAACACTGGCGAGCCGTTGGGCATTCGCGGGGTTTTCATAACCTCGCCGCTTCTGCCGTCGATCTTGGCCTCGAGGTCTTTCAACCTCGTCTCGGCTTCGATCCTTTTAACTCGCTCATCGTTCAACTGCTGAAGCGCGGCATCGCGCTCTGCCTCGGCGGCGGCGCGTTTGCGCTCGGCTTCCTGCCTTGCCTCCTCGACCTCTTTGATCTTTTCTTCGAGGGAGGAAACCTTGGTGTAGCAGGTACCGAGCTGGTCGACGCAGGCGCTCTCGTCCTGGTGGTGCCTCCGAGGCTTTTTGACCTTGGCGACGGCGACAGGGACGGGAGCTGAATTTTTTTGCTCCAAGTCCGCCATTCGCAACGCCATCTTGTCGGCCTCACCCTCGAGTCGGGCAATCTCCGTGTCTCGGTCCTCGATTGCTGCGACGATCTTGTCGTCGCAGTCGATTTTGGAGATCGCGGCGTCCTTGTCGGGCTTGGCCTTCTTCTTGAGTCTGTCGAGCTCCTCCTCGAGCATCTTGTTTTGCTTTTTGAGGAGGTTGTTCTCGTTGACCGTGTCCTTGAACGCCATGATGACGTTGACGCGGCCGGTGATCTTCTCGATAGCGTCGGGGTCAGGCTTGGCGCCGGTGATCTCCGCGAAGTCCGCCTCGGTCATGGTCGCCTGCTGGAGCGCCTTGAGGCGCTCCGCGGCGAACACGTCGTCACCGTTGAAAGCCCAGAGGGTCCAACCGAGCATACCGATGATGATGGCGAAAGCGGTGAAGAAGTACTTGATGAGGTCGTTCATTTTTTGCTCCTTGTGAGCATGAGGGTGGTTGATTGTGGGAATTCGTGTTAAACACGAATGATTTTGCTAATGATAGTAAAATCATTTGTGCCTAACACGGTTGTAATGAACTGATCTGAACACAAAAGTGTATCAAATACCTTTATCATGATGACATGGATTTGTCAAGGATATTGAGCTGTCCTCCCCCTTTCTAAGGGGGAGTTAGAGGGGGTATAATCGCATAACCTCCCCTAGCCCCTCCTTGGTAAGGAGGGGGATAATCGCACATCAATCCCTTACCCAGCTTGTATCTTGCTTGGTAGACAGGTTTGGAAAAGGGTAAATTTTTTTCAACATCTGCTGTGACGACAAACAATTGTTTTTCTTTCACAGTGAATGTCCCCTTCGCCTGGGGGATCATCGGAATGATGATGGCGAAGGGGGAAAAGGAACAGAGCTACGACGACGGGTCTACTTTTTTGCCGATTTCTCGACACAGTAGTGATCGACCTCGACAGCGGTGAGGCTGCCGTTGTTGATCACGCCGCCGAGGTAGCTCCAGCGATAGGTGTTGCAATCCGGCGACCGCGTCATGAACGCGAGCGCGAGGAGGGTCAGGACGATCGCTGCCGCCACGAGAGCGGCGGCAGCCTGACGCTTGAACTGGCTGTTGAGTCCAGAGGCGGCGAAATCATCCTCGGTGACATCCATCTGCCGCGTCTTCAAAACGCGCTGCTGCTTGCCCTGGCTCACTCGCGAATCCTGGGGTGCAGGCGGATTGGGGGGCACGTTGACGATAGGAGGCGAGGTAGTGGGCGCGCTTCCCGACTGGAACGCCGAGATGTCGATGGCTTGAGTGGAATCCTTGCCACGACGGTAGTCGACGGGGCCGTCGTCGCCAGGCATGATGGTGGTGTTTGCCCCCTGGCTGGCGATCTCGTCGGCCCGTTTTTCCGCCTCGAATCGAAGCTTCTCCCGCTTGAGCCGCTGCTCAAGCTCCTTCACCTTCTTCTGCCCCTGGGGGCTGAAGTACGGGTTGGGAGCCGGGCGGGGCTCGGCGAAGAGAGGGGCTGTGGCGTGGGACTTATCGGCGTCGGCGTGGCATTGCACCACGATGACACTGATGTTGTCCCTGCCGCCCCGATCGTTTGCGAGTTCGACGAGGAGCTCGGCCGCCCGTTGCGGGTCGGCCTCGCTCTTGAGGATGTTGAAGATGGGAGTGAAGTCGTCCCCGAGCATGTCGGGGAGACCGTCGCTGCAGAACACGAACACGTCACCGGCGCGGTAGGTGACCGCGCGGTCGCTGCTGTTCATCGACCGCATCCCGGG
>CAZEYK010000031.1:0-14677 GCA_964516055.1 uncultured Gammaproteobacteria bacterium | reverse complement strand
CCGCCAAGATATTGTGCTCTTTTGTTTTACAATTTTTTTACACACCCAGATAATATCTCTGGGTGTTGTCATTTAAAAAGAAAAAACAAAATACATGAAAAGTTTGTCACGTGTTTTATGTTTTGTCTTCTATGAAAAAATACTATCCACAAAAAAAAATTTGCAAACACAGGTACATATTGTTATAGTTCGACTTGTTAATTTTTCAATAACAATTAAATTATAGATGTTCTATGCACGAAGAATATTTTGAACAAGCAAAACGAGCAATACTCGAACACATTCAAGAAATGTTCGAAGAAATGGAAAAAGAAATTGCCATGTCACATCAAGAAAAATATGCACTGCTAGAAGATCTTCTAGAAAATGCCGCACATGAAGATGAACTACGCGTGGCATTTGAACAATGGTACAAAGATCACGAAGAAGATATCGATTTTGAACAAAGCATGGACGAGTTATGGGGGCAAGCGATAGCAAGAATAGAAGAATAACAAAATAAAACGAGCTGTTGCAGCTCGTTTTTTGCTATGGTATATTTCACAGACACAAGAAATAAGGTATAAAGCATATGAACAACCCAACGCTCACACAGTACTTATTGAATCAACTCGCTGAGCATCCTGAACAAAAGGATTTGGTTCTCATGATGAGTGAACTTGCCGTGATTGGAAAAATAATTTCACAGCAAACAAACAAAGCTGGCCTCACCACCATAACCCACTCAACCAACACCACAAACGTACAAGGAGAAGATGTAAAAGAGCTCGATGTTATTGCAAATGATTTGTGCAAAAATTACTTGCAACAAACCGGTCATTTTGCCGCTATGGCATCGGAAGAGGAAGAAACGGTCGTAGACATGTCAAAGGAGAACCCAAACGCGTCATACATCATCGCATTTGATCCTCTCGACGGAGTATCTAACATTAATGTAAACATAGCCGTTGGAACCATTTTTTCCATCTACAAGAAAAGGAAAGAGCTTCCAGCAGGAGATGAACAACAATTTTTGAGAAAAGGATCTGAACAAGTTATTGCTGGATACATCATGTACAGCACCAGCACGACGCTCGTATTTAGTTTTGGAAACGGCGTACATGAATTTACCCTCGATCAAGGGACAGGAGAGTTTTTTCTTTCCCGAGAATATATTACTATTCCAGACACCTGTAAAAATTATAGTGTCAATCAAACATACACAAAGCATTATACCGAACGTGATAATACATTCATTGCCTATCTTCGAGATGACATTGAAGCAAGTGATCGCTATGTCGGTTCACTTATCGCAGATATTCATCGTAACCTTATTCAGGGAGGTGTCTTCATGTATTTTGCTAATGATACAAAAGAAAAAGGCGTGTACAAACCAAAGCTTCGTATGGTATACGAAGCCCAACCTATCAGTTTTCTTGTGCAACAAGCAGGAGGTACATCAACTGACGGACAAATCAATTTGTTAGAAAAAGTACCAAAATCATTGCATGAAAGAACATCACTAGTTACGGGAAATAGAAAAGAAATTGAACAGTATTAATGTTAGTAACATATCATCAACAGTAAAAAATAAAAATTTTATACATATGAACTATTCAGAAATCCAAACACTCCTTGGAGAAAAAGCAGAAAACCTTCTTAATTTTTCTTCACCAAAAATTAACAAAGAACGGTTACATATACCGAGTCCCTCACATGTCGATGACGTATTTGGAATTTCTGATCGATCAGAAAAAGTACAAGAAAATCTTAAAACACTGTACAACACCGGACGGCTCGCCGGAACAGGATATCTATCCATCCTTCCTGTTGATCAAGGAATTGAACACTCTGCTGGAGCTAGCTTTGCCAAAAATCCAGACTATTTTGATCCAGAACATATTGTGAAGCTTGCTATCGAAGCAGGATGTTCAGGTGTGGCGAGTACCCTTGGTATGCTTGGAATGGTAAGTAAAAAATACGCTGATAACATTCCGTTCATTGCCAAAATAAATCACAATGATTTGCTTCGGTATCCAAACACCTACGATCAACGCATGTTTGGTTCAGTTGATCGTGCATACAACATGGGGGCAAAAGGAATTGGAGCAACCGTATATTTTGGTTCAGAAGAATCAAAACGACAAATGGAAGAAGTAGCACAAGCATTTGAACAGGCACATAGCAAAGGCATGTTTTGTATCCTTTGGTGTTATCTTCGAAATGACGCATTCAAAATTGATGGGAAAGATTATCACGAATCAGCAGATCTCACGGGTCAAGCAAATCACCTTGGGGTAACTCTTGGTGCCGACATCATCAAACAAAAGTTACCAACCAACAATGGTGGATACAAAGCACTCAATCAAGACGGAAATAAATTTGGAAAATACGATGAACGCATGTACACCGATCTTTGCAGCGATCATCCTATTGATTTGTGTCGTTACCAAGTAGCAAATTGTTATATGGGAAGAATTGGACTTATTAATTCCGGCGGAGCAAGTGGAGACAATGATCTTGCTGCCGCAGTAGAAACCGCAGTCATTAACAAACGCGCAGGAGGAACAGGACTCATCCTTGGTCGAAAAGCATTTCAAAAACCACTTAACGAAGGAATGGAAATTATCAATGCTGTCCAAGATGTATATCTTTGTGAAAAGGTAACAATCGCATAACAATTATAATAAACAACCTATTCAATGAGATGGGTTGTTTTTTCATCTATATGAATCGCGCATCAGACTATTACGAAAAAAGTGAAGGAGAAAAAGAAATTACGTGGAAAGAAGTAGAACAGGCGGCTCAAAATGTTATTCATAACATGAACAATGAAGGATTTGAGCCAGACGTTATTATTTCCATCGCTCGCTCTGGACTCATTCCGGGATCACTTATTTCCTACGCCCTTGGAAACAAAGAACTTTACGTCATAAAAATAGATTTTTCTAAAGTACAAAAAATAGGCAAAGAACAAAATTTACGTCATAAACCAAAAATTTCTCAAGAACTCAGTAAAGATATTGAAGGATTGAATGTATTGGTTATAGACGAAATGGTTGTTTCTGGTTCAACGCTCAAGCTCGTCAGTGAGTACATGGGCATGAAACATCCTGCTGATGTTCGCTATGCCGTATTATATAAACAACCATGGTCACAATTTGAACCAGACTATTATGGGATAGAAACCAGACAATGGCCCATATTTCCGTGGAAAAGATTGCAACCATCGGAATAAAATTGAAATGTTTATGACAAAAACTTCCTGAATAATCGGGAAGTTTTTGTCTATATAAAGGAAAAAAACATAAATATCCACAAAACTGTCGAAAAAAAATTGACAACAATATATATCGAGAGTATTCTTATACATACCCACAAATATGCAAATAGAAACGTTAAAAAAAATAGGTTTTTCTGACAAATGTGCCAATATCTACTTGGCACTTCTTCAATTAGGACCAAGCTCTGTTCGTGCACTTGCTGAGTATTGTGATCTCAATCGGGGCACCACTTATGACGCACTCAAGTGGCTCCAAGATCATCACATTGTGAATTATTACCACAAAGATACGAAACAGCATTTTGTTGCCGAACATCCAGATAAACTTCACAATCTTGTAAAACATCAAACAGAAGAGCTTGATCGAGTAGACAAAGAACTCAACAAACTCATTCCAGAATTAGTTGCCCTTCATCACAAAGGAGGAGATCGCCCAATTGCAAAATATTATTCCGACAAAGAACTTACCCAAATTCTTGAAGACATACTGCATACCTGTGAACATGCCGAAGACCCCATGTATCGTATTTACTCTGCCGAAGGATTACGAAAATATTTATATGAAAGTTTTCCCACATTCAGTGATGTCCGTATTGCCAAAGGAATTAGTGTTCGAGTGATTGCCATTGGTGATGGTGGTGAACTTCGTGGTTTAGATGAAAGAAAATGGTTAAACAACAAAAGCAACACACCCACCTACATTATCATCTATCCTGGAAAAACGGCCTATATTTCTCTCAATGCACAACAACAAGCCGTGGGTGTTGTGATTGAAAATGATGGGGTATCCCAAACACAACAAGTTGTATTCGACAATCTTTGGAATGCATTATAAATACAAACAATATGAACAAACTGTTTGATATTACATTTATTGATTTTGACCACACGCTATATAATACGCACCAGCTTTCTCTTAAGATTGAAGATGTTTTTTCACACATGGGAATAACAGGGGAAGAATACCAACGTATCATGCAAGAAGCGGTTCGTGGCACGTCAGGAGATTATTTCAACTATTCATACGAACGACATAGCGACATAGCCAAACGGGATTACCCGCACATTAATGAACAAACACTACTAGCGCAATTAAAAGAATTGGGTGCGCAATCATTTCAAGATAAAGAAGCAGAACAATTTATGGAAGACATCCGAGAAATAAGTACCGTGGTGTATTTGCTTACCGCAGGAAATAGTATCTTTCAAAAACAAAAAATTGACCAAACAACATTGGGCAAATATTTTGATGACATCATTATTTGTAATGGCGATAAACCAGCACATATAATGAAATATTGTACGCACGAAGAAAAAAAATTGTGTATCAATGATAATGTAAAAGAAAATGAAGCAATCAAACAAGCAATACCAGATTGTCTGATTGTTGGAAGAAAACACCCCGTAAAATATTCTGAAGAAATATATCAGCAAAGTGACATTCTTTATTTTTCAAAATTATCAGAAATAGCGTTATATATTCGTAAACAAATATGATGATACATCTTTCTGTTGGTGCAATTATATTTTATTCAAAAAACGTACAACATATTGTGCTTCTTTATCGTAAAAAAACAGATACATATCATCTTCCAAAAGGAACTGTCGAGGAACAAGAACATATAATGCAAACACTTCATAGAGAGATACGAGAAGAAACAAATTTAGATATAGATATTCAAAAATTTGTTACAGATGCAAAATCATCATTCTTTCGAGATGAAAAAGAAATAAAAAAAAGAACACTATATTTTTGTGCAATACAAAAAAAAGGTGAGATAACATGTTTAGATAATGAGCATGATAGTATTGATTGGTATTCAATAGAGAGAGCACTTGAATTGTTAAAAAAGAAAGGAGCTCACCATACTCTTGGATATGAAGATGAATATGGTGTGTTACAAGAATATTGTCTCCAATATAAGATTGCTATTGCCTAAATAGCAATCATACAAGTAGACAATTTCAAAAATTGTGCAAGGAGAAATCGATGGAAACCACCATAGTGATTCCCGTGAAAAATGAGCAAAAACCTCTCACGATGTTGCTTCCTCAGATTAGGGAAAAACACCCTGATCTCACAGTAGTCGTCGCCGACAACGGGTCAACAGATGATTCAACCGGTGTTGCAAAGCAGTTTGCACACGTCGTGCTCGATTGTGGTCACTACCAGGGAAAACCACAAATCATCAAGTATTTTTTTTCTCTGATACACTACAGTAATGGGCAAATCATCATCTTCGATGGTGATGGTCAGCATCCCGTTGACGCAATTGAAAGGATGCTCCTTGAAGCGTCATCACATCCGGGTCGCATCATCAAAGGAACACGTTTTTCGCACATTAATGGGTACACCGTTCCGCAAGAACGGATGGATCTATGTCGAAAAAGTGTATGCTTTATTCAAGAGCATAGAGGCGTTGCGTTCACCGATCCTCAGTGCGGTCTCATGTTGATCCCTGCGGGCATGGTGAAAGATTTTTCTGGAGAGCTCCAGTTCGATGGACCTTCATGGGAGCTCGAGCTGATCATGTACCTTACTGCAAAGGGGAAGGGGAATCTCATTCATGAGATGTCCATCCCTCCTCTATACACTGACCTGCTCGGAGAAAAACAGCAGAAAAAATATGCTCAAACTTCTGAAGCGGTCGCTGAAAGGAATGCCAGAATTGACAGGCATCTTGCATTCCTTCAGAAGTGTTTGCATCGTTGGTAGTATGTCGTCCTATAGGGGGAGAGTCTTCATCTCCCCCTTCCTCACAAATATTTTCAAAAAAATATGATAATCATCCCAAAAAATATAGTAGAAAAAACAGCAGTAGTAATACTCGCTGCTGGAAAAGGCACTCGCCTTGGTTGTACCGATATCCCAAAAGTAATGAAATTGCTCGCAGGGAAACCAATTGTTTCCTACGTCGTAGAAACATTAACCGACATGGGATTCACGAATGAACATATATGTCTCGTGGTAGGATTCAAAAAAGAAAAAGTAACGGAGTATTTTAAAGATCGTGTTTCTTACGCCCATCAAGAAGAACAAAAAGGAACAGCGCATGCCGCATACACAGGAATGAAAGAACTCCCTAAACATATTGATACCATACTCGTCATTCAAGGAGATGACAGTGCATTTTATTCTCCGGAAACGATCAACCGTTTCATTCAAGAACATTGTGATAGCCACGCAAAACTTTCATTACTTTCAATTGACGTAGACAATCCAGATCAACTTGGACGAATCATTCGTCATGAAAACGGAGACATTGAAGTTATTGAAAAAGAATATATTACCGAAGAACAAAAAAAGATAAAAGAAATTAGCACCGGTACATTTTGTTTCAATCGTGAATGGTTTGAACACATGTATCCAACTATGCCGCAACTACGAAAGCTTGGCGAATACGCTCTTCCCACAGCACTCGCCATGGCAAGAGATCAAGGGGTAAAATGGCAAGTGATAAAAATAGAAAATGGACATGAGTGGTTTGGTATAAACACACCAGAACAACTAGAACAAGCAGAACAAATGAAAAAGGGAAAATAAAGTTTTTTATAAAATGGGTGCTTCATAAATTTTACGTCATATGTGTGGAATTATCGGATATATTGGAAACAAACAAGTATCACCAATTCTCGTCAACGGGCTACGCCGACTTGAATATCGTGGTTACGATAGTGCGGGAATTGCTGTTATTGAAAATGGGGACATTACACGTATTCGTGCCGTGGGAAAAATTAATAGTCTCGCAGAAAAAGTTAAAGAAGCAAATCCCACAGGAACAATAGGAATTGCTCACACGAGATGGGCAACCCATGGGGGAGTTACTGAAGAAAATGCGCATCCTCATTTTGCCGATAATGAAAAACTTGTTCTTGTTCATAATGGAATTATTGAAAATTACCGAGAAATACGAAAAAATCTTGGTGATGATGTACCTATCACATCAGAAACAGATACCGAAGTACTCGCTCATCTCATTGCCAAACATTATAGTGGTGATTTGCGAAAGGCAGTAATGTCTGCACTCTCTTACGTACGTGGAACCTACGGAATTGTGGTCATGCACAAAGATCACCCAAACAAACTTATTGCTGCCAGAATGGGAAGTCCGCTGGTGATTGGAATTGCTGATGGAGAATATTATATCGCCAGTGATACCACGCCAATGCTTGCATACACCAAAAAAGTAATATTTCTTGATGACGGAGAAGTCGCCGAAATAGCAACATCAGGACTTACCACGTACAATCTTGAAGACAAAGCAATTGATAAATGTGTAGAAGAAATCGAGTGGAATGATGAACAAGCACAAAAACAAGGATATGATCATTTTATGATCAAAGAAATGCACGACCAACCACACGTATTTCAAGATGCTATCCGTGGAAGAATAAATTTGGAAGAGGGAACTTCACACCTTGGCGGAATAAACATGACCGAAGAAGAAATGCGTCGCGTAAATAGAATTATTCTCATCGCGTGCGGCACCGCCAGTTATGCTGCTCTAGCTGCAAAATATGCCTTTGAACGACTTGCCGGTATTCCTGTGGAAGTTGATGTTGCTAGTGAATTTCGCTACCGGGATCCAATTATCGACGAAAATACATTGGTGTTTGCAATTTCTCAATCAGGAGAAACTGCCGATACGCTTGCCGCACTTCGTGAAGCAAAACGAAAAGGGGCCTTTGTTCGGGGAATTGTAAATGTCGTTGGTTCAACCATTGCACGAGAAACTGATGGTGGGTCATACATTCATGCTGGTCCAGAACTTGCCGTTGCTTCTACTAAAGCATATACAAACATGGTTGCGGTATTATTGCTCTATGCTATTCAATTTGGTCGTCTTAAAAGAATTACGCCAGCAACAGGAAGAAGAATTATTACAGCACTCCAAGAATTACCGGAAAAAATGGAACAAGTGTTAGCGCAAAGTGACACTATAAAACAGATTGCAGAAAAATACGTAACCATGAAAAATTGTTTTTTCCTCGGTCGCGGTATTAATTTCCCCGTTGCACTTGAAGGATCACTCAAGCTCAAAGAAATTACCTACATTCATAGTGAAGCCTATCCAGGAGGAGAAATGAAACATGGACCAATTGCATTATTGTCAGAAGATTTTCCTGTTTTTGCTCTCATGACAAAAAATCAACTTTACGATAAAATGAGAAGTAATGTAGAAGAAATAAAAGCCAGAAAGGCACCTATTGTACTTATTGCAACACAAGGAGATGAACAGGCAAAAGAATTAGCTCAAGACATCATCTATGTTCCACCAACAATGGAGCTTCTCGAACCATTACTCAATCATATACCACTGCAACTATTTGCCTACCACATGGCAATCTATTTTGGACGAGATGTTGATCGGCCAAGAAATTTAGCGAAAAGTGTTACCGTAGAATAATCAAACCGTATGGCAAAAAAAAACGTGGTAGTTATTGGAGGGGGAAATACTCCAACGGTGATCAACGCGCTAAAAAATCGTGATGACATAAATCTGTCCGCAGTTATTTCCATGAGTGATTCTGGTGGCTCTTCAGGAATATTGCGCAAAGAATTTAATACACTTCCTCCAGGAGATATTTTGCGAGCAACATTGGCCATGTCATCGTATGATTATGATCTTCTCAAAGATATTTTTTATCGACCACGATTTGTACAAGAAGGAAAATTAGAAAAAAACAATCTTGGAACTTTATTTATTATACTTGCTGCACAATATAGCGGAAGTCTCAAAGAGAGTCTTATGGCATTGCATCAAGCGCTCAACACAAAAGGGACTGCCTATCCTGTCACCTACGAACCGTCAGATATCTGTGTCGAATTAGACAATGGGGAAATTGTCATTGGAGAACATGAAATGGATAGACCCCAAAAAAGAGATCATAGAATTGTTCGTGCCTGGCTACAACCAACACCCATGATAAACCCAGATGCACAAAAAGCTATTGAACAAGCACAATACATTATATTCAGTCCAGGAAGTTTATACGGAAGTATTATCGCGGCACTCACCGTAGAGGGTATGACGAAAGGAGCGCTTCGAAATAGTAACGCAATATTCATGAGTATTCCTGGAAATACCTATGAACGAGATGGAGAAGTTGGCCCCACAACACTCAGTGAATATATTCAAGAACTCGAACAATACCTTCCAAGAAAAGTAGACTACATCATATACAATAGTCATCAACTCACAGAAAAAGAACAACAATACTACCACAAAAAAGGGTGGCAACTGCGACATATGGATACAGAACATATATCAGACAGAACAGTTATTGGAAAAGATTTTGAAAAAAATGGTGGGGGATTAAGTGCGGAAAAATTACAGAACATCCTAAAAGAAATAATAGGTGACGTATAAAACACGTCGCCTATTTACGAATCATACACAGATATGTCACAAATAAAAAAGACCATAATACAAACAAAAGCTATTAAATTTGAAATCATAGAAGATGAACAAATAGTGGGGAGAGCTTTTCTCTATCTTATTTACAATGAGTTACATAATAATCCGTATGGGCTCATAGAAGATATCTTTGTATCAGAACAATCTCGAGAAAAAGGGTATGGCTCACAATTGCTCCAAAATATAATTGATGAAGCAAAAGCGCAACAGTGCTACAAGCTTTTGGCACAAAGTAGATACGGGAAAACACAGGTTCATAATTGGTACCTGCGGCATGGATTTATCGATCATGGAAAAAATTTTCGACTCAACATGTAATGTATGATAAAACAAAATAAAAAATATAATCTACAGGCAATAAGTTTACTATACTTTTTTCTTCTGCCGTATGCTGGATATCTCTCTATTCTTTGTTTAGAAGCAGAGGGAAAAATTACCAGAGGATGGGGCATTGGAGGAATTGCGCTTCTAGGATGGTTAGGACTATTGGTGTACCAAATATTTATTTCTGCCGTAAATCAAACGCCACTTGCTGATACATTCAAAAAAAAATCCCCGTTGTTTAAAGGATTGTATCCACTCGTCGCTCCGACAATTATGTTAGGTAAACAGTTTTTGACTAATGGGAATGTTCTGGTATTTTTTATTGAGTTAACAGTCATAGAAATAACATCATTATTTTTTGCACTATATCTGTCATTTATTGTGATAGAAAAAAAATGGGGGACAATAGTCCATCCAGCAGGGGTACTATTTTTTTTCATTGCTGGTATATTTACGATAGCAGTATTAGGTATTTGGAGAGATCTTGGAATAAAAAATATATTTGCACAAGGAGTATTTATGGTAGCAATGTTGGCTACTACGGTACAACACGTATTATTTTTTAGAGAAAGAAATATCAAAAATATTCCATTACGGGATTTAGATTTTGGGGGGCATCCTATTGCCGGAGTCGTTGGTCAAATTATACTATGGATAGTTATTATCCCAATAAGTATCGAACTCATTGTCAAATAAATATATATGAATTTATACGAATACGAAGGAAAAAAATTGTTTGAAAAAAGTGGTATTGCTATACCAAAGGGAGTAGTAATTAGTCGAAATCAAGATGCAAAAAAAGCGTATAATGATCTTGGTATAACCGACGTGGTCGTCAAGGCGCAAGTTCTTTCAGGAAAACGAGGGAAAAATAATGGCATCCAATTTTGTAGCAACGAACAAGAAGTAGAGGATGCTTGTCAAAAAATATTTAGCATGGATATTCGTGGTCAATATGTTGCGGCCATTCGTATTGAAGAAAAACTTTCCATCGCAGAAGAACACTATCTTTCTATCACCTATGATACCAATGCCAAGCAACCTATCCTCGTGTATTCTGCCGAAGGAGGTGTAGACATTGAAGATGTTCCTCACGAACAAATAATAATAACATATCTCGACATAAGAAATTCAAACATCAAACAGGAAACACCATACAGTGATATGGCCCAAAAACTTTGGAAGTGTTTTCTCAATAACGATTGCCGATTGGTAGAAATTAATCCACTGGTAAAAACAACCGAGGGAGAATGGATTGCCGCGGATGCAAAAGTAGCAATCGATGATGATGCCTTTTACCGACACGAAGAATGGCAAACATTCGAACCTCGAACCATGCTGGGGCGTCCAGCAACTGAACGAGAAATTGTCGTACAAGAAATAGATAAAGGAGAAAAATATTATCAAGGAACAGCCGGAAAATATATTGAAATGGATGGAAATATCGCTATTTTATTTTCTGGTGGAGGAGCAAGTATCGCCAATATGGATGCCCTCGCAAACGTAGGACTTTCTGCCGCAAACTACACAGAATATTCAGGAAATCCCCCAAGAGAAAAAGTATATGCACTCACAAAAATAGTCCTTTCAAAACCAGAGGTAAAAGGACTTTGGATTGCGGGGGGTGTGGCTAATTTTACCAACATAAAAGAGACATTTCAGGGTATAATAGATGCATTAGATGAAGTAAAACCAACATATCCTATTGTCGTCCGTCGTGCCGGACCATACGAACAAGAAGGAATGGATATAATGAAAGACTGCGCACAAAGAAACAACCTTAATATTAAATTATTTGGAAAAGAGTCATCCATGTCAGAAACAGCACAAGTGCTTGCTGACATGATTAACTCATAACATATATATACACATATGCAACAATCAACCCCTGCTGGAAAAATCATTGCTATACTATTTGTCGTCATCATTGTTCCATTTGCCATCTATGCATTTTGGCATCAAGTAAAAAATAATTCTACAGAACTCGATCAAGTAAAACAACAAATCATAGAACCATATCGCAATGCACTCCAACAAGAACAATGGGAATTTTCATACCAATCATTCACCACCAAAGACTATCGTGAGCGGGTATCTTTGGAAGAATTTATCAAAGCACAACAAGAAAATAAAGAAGCATTTGGTACTGTAAAAAATATTTATACCAATGTCGATATATTGAATGAATTGAGTGATCCTTCATCAGGAACATTCTATAGAGTAACAGTCACTTATGAAGCTAGTAAAGATAATAAGCTTGTCGTATTAGAATTAAAAAAAGAACAAGGAAAATTTAAAATTGATAGGACATATTTAGCAATAGTTGGAGCTGATTTGTTACAAGAACAAATATTTTAAAAAATATTCAATCATCACCAAATACAATATAACTGCATGAGTATGAGTATCCTCATAGACAATCACACAAAAGTATTAGTACAAGGAATTACTGGAAAAGAAGGACAAAAAGCAGCCAAAGCAATGATGGATTACGGGACACACGTGGTTGGAGGAACCCGTCCGGGAAAAGGAGGAGAAGAAGTTGAAGGAAAACCGGTATTCAATACGGTACAAGAAGCCGTCGATGTAATAGAGCACATTACCATTTCCACAATCTATGTACCCCCATTTGCTGCCAAAGCAGCTATTCTTGAAGCAATTGATGCAGGTATTCCAACCATAAATACCATTGTGGAACGTATTCCCATCAAAGACACGGCATACTGTCTCGCTGCAGCAAAAGAAAAAAATATTCATATCATTGGTCCTAGCTCGCTCGGATTTATATCCCCAGGGACTGGACGAGTAGGGGTAGTTGGTGGTATGAATGTAGAAGAGATCTATACCGCTGGAAGTATTGGTATCATATCTCGATCAGGAGGAATGACCAATGAAATATCCTGGCAAATACGAAAAGCGGGAATGGGACAAAGTACCGCTGTCCACGTTGGGGGAGATCTCCTTATGGGAACGACGTACACAGATCTGTTAACGTTATTTGAACAAGATAGTCAAACAAAAGCCGTTGTAATTTTTGGAGAACACGGAGGAAGCTATGAGTTTGAAATTGTCGATATGATAAAAAAAGGAGAGTTCACCAAACCACTTGCCATATATATTGGCGGAAAGTTTGCCGGACGATTACCCGAAGGTATGAACATTGGGCACGCAGGAGCCATTGTTGAAAAAGGAAAAGGCGCCGCAGAAAAAGAAGCAGCACTAAATGCCGTTGGAGTATACATCGCAGAAAACTATGAAGATCTCGCAACGATCATTAAGGCCTATTCATAATAAAATATATTAGTAATATAAACATGTACCTATGAAACACAACATTTCCACAATTATTATTACCGCAATTATATCATCTGCACTGACCGCATTTGGTATGTACACGTTTGGATTTTCTAAAGTAATTTCTGAACCAACATCAGAACAACAAATGGCCTCTCAAAAAGGTTTAGTAGAATGTGGAGAACCTATTGCCATCGAAACAAAAGGTGAAACAAATAGTCAATGGGAAACGCTATCATCAGAAATAGCTGGATTTGAATTACAAATGCCAAAAGAATATGGATGGCGTTGGGATAGTAGTCCAAATAGTGGGGAATTTACGGGGGTATCAATTGTAAAGGATGGGGAACAAAACTCACTTCCATTAATTACTATATTTGCTACAGGAGATGCTCCTGCGAGTAAAAGTGAAGAAGTCGTTGCCATTCAACCTATCACTATGGAAAAAGGAGAAGGAAGAAAAATTACCTTTTTGTATGATGGAGAAAGCAATAATAAAAAAGAAATAGGGTCATACTATCTCTTTGGGTACAAAGGAAAAACCTATAAAGTAAGCCGATTTGTCAATACGTCATGGGAACTCTTTGATGAAATTGCAAAAACATTTACATTTGTTGATGTTGCTGATTTGACAAAATAGTATGCAATTTCATACCAGCATAACAAATGTTAGTGCAAATGGCGGCGAAACAATTCGTGGAAAAAAACTTGATGATTTGATAACACACAACACTTTCACCGAAACGATTTTTCTTATCCTGCAAGGACGCATGCCAACAAAAGATGAAACTCGCATGATGGATGCTATCTTCACCAGCGAAATAGATCATGGTCCTGCAGTTGCTTCTGCCATGGCAGCGCGTATTTCGGCTTCGGCAAAAAATAGCGTGCACACGGCACTCGCGGCGGGTATCCTTTCACTCGGTGATAGACACGGTTTGGCAACAGAGGGAGCTATGACATTTTTGTATCACAACAGTGACCATGAAGACCTTCATGCATTGCTTGCGGAAATGAAACAACAAAAACAATACATACCAGGCCTTGGGCATAAACTATTCACCACCGAAGACCCCCGTGCAACCACATTATTTTCTATTGCCAAAGAAACAACGTTATTTGGTACGCACTGTGAGTTCATGATGCGCGTACATAAAGAAGTGAATTCCCAATCATCAAAGCCGCTCCCCATAAATATTGATGGGGCCATTGCGGCAATTCTTTGCGATATGGGGTTTGATTATCAACTTGGCAAAAGTATCTTTATCATCGGTCGCGTCCCAGGGCTACTCGCTCATATTCATGAAGAAACAATAAACGATGTAGGTATCCGACGTCTTTCACCAGAAGACGTTGTCTATAAAGGAATATAAAAATA
>CAZEYK010000030.1:0-14689 GCA_964516055.1 uncultured Gammaproteobacteria bacterium | reverse complement strand
CTCAAACAAGTCCGCAATCAAGAATTCGATAAAGAACTGCATGAACGTTTAGAAATAGCCGAGAGAGAAAAAGCAAACGCACTTAAACTTGCTGAATCCAATCTTAAAAACACATTTCAAGAAGAACTCGCCAAGAAAGATAAAGAACTAACAGAGTTAAAAGCCGAAAAAGACCGTAATCTTGCGGAACAACTGGCAAAAAAAGAAGCAGAACTTGCAGAAATGAAATCAAAACTAGAAAAAGCGGAAGTAGAGCAAAAACTCACAGTTACAGAAGCAGTTAAAAAGATTGAAAAAGAGCGAGATGATCTAAACAATGATTTAAAAAACAAGGAAATCGAAAAACAATTGCTTGAAAAATCCTTACAAGAAAAATACGCCAATGAAATCAAAACCAGAGACGACATCATCAAGATGAAAGATGAAGAAATTGCGCTTCGTAAAGACATGAAGCTCAAACTGAGCACCAAAATGGTCGGTGAAACCCTAGAGCAACATTGTGAAGTCGAATTCAACAGATTGCGTGCTACTGCTTTTCAAAACGCTTATTTTGAAAAAGACAACGACGCAAGTTCTGGTAACAAAGGTGATTATATTTACCGTGAAACCGATGATTCAGGAAACGAAATCATTTCAATCATGTTTGAAATGAAAAATGAGGGAGATGAAACCGCTACCAAGAAAAAGAATGATGATTTTCTAGCTAAGCTTGATAAAGATCGTACAGAAAAGAAATGTGAATATGCAGTGCTTGTTTCACTTTTGGAGGCGGAAAACGAACTTTACAACACCGGCATTATTGATGTTTCTCATAAATATCCAAAAATGTATGTTATTCGCCCGCAATTTTTTATTCCGATTATTACACTTTTGCGGAATGCAGCGATGAACTCGCTCAAATACAAAGCTGAGCTGGCTTTGGTTAGAAATCAGAATATAGACATTACGAACTTTGAGGACAATATAAATGAATTCAAAGAAGGTTTTGCAAGAAATTTCGACCTCGCTAGTCGTAAATTTAAAACCGCGATTGATGAAATAGACAAGACTATTGATCATCTCCAAAAAACGAAAGATGCTCTATTATCGTCAGAAAACAATCTTCGTCTTGCTAATAATAAAGCGGAAGATTTAACCATAAAAAAGTTAATTCGTGGAAATCTCACCATGACTGCAAAGTTTGATGAACTTTCCTCGTGAAGTGGTTTTATTTCGGAATAATTCATCCATAGGAATAAAAACAATATATATTATATATATGAAGTATCAATTATGTTTTATCTGTAGCATACTCATGCTTTCTGGATGTACACAGGCAGCTATTAAAGAGGGGAATCCTTCCCGTATGTCGCTTGATATGGATATTCATGTGAGTACGACTAGCAATGGGAGTACCGGTGATGATATAGAAGAAGTAACTAAAGGAAGCACTACCACGGTGTATCAGATTGTAAACATTGAACCTGCGGGAACAGGGCAATATAGTATGCGTGTTCGATCAACTGCTGAATATGGAGGAGATTATGCAATAGAAAAGGCAATTGAAGAAACTGGTTGTGAACGCAGTCGCATCTATGATGGTGATTGTGCCCCATCGTTAAATAATAATTTTTATCTCAGTACTGCATTTGGTGATGAACAGGTGCTTACCATTTCGCAGGACACGAACATTTTCTTGTATGAAGGAGATCATCTCCGTGCAACATCGCAAGAGGCGTTTGTGAATTTATTTACACAAACGGATGCGTTTGGTGGGGGAGACTATTGGCAACCCTTTATATTAGAAATACATAAGACGGATGTATTAAATATTACTGCGGTGTATTTGCCATAAACGGAGTAGCTTCAGCTATATTGTTGAGGTATGTAGCAATGCATAACAGAGTTTGTTATTCATTGTTTTTCTTTATCAATAGAGCATAATATTGTACTATATTGAGGACTATGGATATTGTACATGCACTGTTACCCACAATTGAACATATTCACATTATAGGCTATTGGATAGCCCTTCTTCTTGCTTTGTCTGAAACGTTTATTGGTGTTGGCCTTTTTATCCCTGGTTCAACCGCTCTTTTATTTATGGGGGCTATGGCTGCTGGGGGGAGTTTTGATATTGGAGATCTGATTTTTTTTGCTGTTTGTGGGGCCGTTATTGGAGATAATTTGAATTATTTTATTGGAAGATTGTTTGGTGATACTCTTTATACAAAAGGGTTTTTGTTTATTACGCCAGATCATATAAAAAAGGCTCGTGTGTTTTTTGATAAACATGGGGCTAAAAGTGTTTTTTTGGGAAGATTTGTGCCAACGTTTAAGGAATTTACGCCACTCGTCGCTGGAATACTTCGGATGAAAAGGCTTTCTTTTACTATTTGGAATATTTTGGGCGCTATTGGATGGAGTTTGGTATGGATTCTGCCTGGATATTTCTTTGCCCAATCGCTTAATACCGCAAAACTTTGGCTATCGAGAACAGAGTTTTTATTTTTCTTTCTTTTTTTATTTTTTGTATTGTTTTATATCGTAAAATATATCTTTATCCGAAAAGGACAAAAAATTTTTCGGTTTATTCGATCACTATGGAGATCTGTGAAGGTAGCCTTGGGACAAAATGAAGAGATAACAACATACAAACGAAAACATCCTCATTTGGTGCTCTTTATAAAAAAACGTCTTGAAAAAGATGTATTCTGGGGAAGAATGGCAACGTATTTGTTTGTTGCTTTTGTGTACGTGCTTTTATTATTTGGGGGAGTAATTGAAGATGTTATTAATTCCGATACGATTACCGCGGTTGATATTCGTGTTTCTCATTTGATGCTCCTTTTTAGAGATACTGAATTGGTGAATATCTTTTTGTGGGTAACCTGTTTGGGCAAATCAACGATGGTGTTGTTGGTAACTATTTGTGCGCTTCTTATATTTTGGGTTATTAAGAAAAGACAGTATATTGTGCCGTTTATTATAACGGTTTCTGGTAGTATTGGTTTTAATTATATTGGAAAATGGTTGTTTCATCGTCCACGACCAGAAATGGCGGTATATATAGAAAAATCTTTTTCATTTCCCAGTGGGCATGCAACCATAGCGGTTGCGTTGTATGGATTTCTTTTGTATATCCTTTTGCGAGAAGTGAAAACATGGAAACGTAAAGTGAATATTTTTTTCGTTGGTATATTAGTTATTGTCTTAATAGGGTTTAGTCGTTTATACCTTGGTGTTCACTATGTGAGTGATGTGTGGAGTGGATACTTGTTGGGATTCCTGTGGTTGATTATCGGAATAAGTATTACGGAATATATATGTCGTAATACAACTTTATGTAGGTCACAATTCATAACACGACGGGCAAAATTGGCTGCCTGGGGTATTGTTGGGGGAGTTAGTCTTGTATATGTTTTCTTTGCGTTTCATTATACGTCTACAATAGTTGTTTCTCAGGGTAATACTGTTGATAGTACTACTGTGGTTAGCCAACCAACAGACGTGTTTTCTTCACTCCAATCGCGATATACAGAAACACTCTCTGGTAATCAACAAGAACCTATAAATTTTATTATTTTAGCGAAAGACGATACACAATTTATTGAATTGTTTAACGAATCTGGTTGGAAATTGGCAGATAGAATTGATCTTTATTCACTCATAAAAATTGCTGGCGCTGCCATATATAAAAATTCATATGATACGGCTCCCATGACGCCTTCTTTTTGGGACACAAAGACGCATGATTTTGGTTTTGAAAAACCTACACAAGTAGATAATGTAAGACAACGACACCATGCGCGATTTTGGAAAACTCCTTATGTTACCGCGCAGGGCGATACTCTGTATGTGGGAACAGCGAGTTTTGATCAAAATCTTAAATGGGGAATTACTCATCAAATTAGTCCTGATATTGATACCGAAAGAGAATTTTTGTTTACAGATATAATGCAGTCTGGCGTTTCTTTTCAGTATACAAAAGAAAAGACGGTTGATCCTATTCTTGGCACAAATTTTACCGGGGATCAATTTTTTACTGACGGGGATATGTATATTATAACGATTGTTTCTGATAATTAGGTTGTATTGTTTTTTTTCAATAGGATTTTCATGTAAAAGAATTCGTTGTTGCGAGTTCTTTTTTGTTATTCACAGGTTGTATTACTTGACAAGTATACCCCAGGGGGGTATAGTCTGATTACTCATTAATTTTTTTTATGAAAGAAGAATATACAAAAATCATTAGACGGTTACACATTATTCAAGGGCAAATTACGGGACTTGAACGTCTTATCCAAGAGGAAGCAGAGTGTACGAAAGTGCTTACTCAGGTAAAGGCTGTGGTAAAGGGAGTTCGTTCTGTTGGCGATATTATTGCCAAAGAAGCTTTGGAAAAATGTGTCACAAAGGAAACAGCACAAAAAGAAGCGCTCATTTCAGATATTCTTAAATTGTATGGAACGCTATGAAGCATATATCACGAACGCATTGGCAACAGGCTCCTGTACTTAGGGTATTGTTTTGTATTGCAGGGATCATTGTTATAGCGGCTGTGCTCCTTGGATATTATGTCCATAGTGGATTTTTTTTCCTTGCTATTGTGGTGGGTTTCATGCAAATAGTTTTTTCAATTACGGGGTGGTGTCCAATGGCGATAGTTTTGCAGCTTTTTGGGTTACCTTGCACAGTGAAAAAATAGTTGACATATTCTATGTTTATAAAAAAAATATTGGTGCTATTTAGTATATTTGCAATAATTATTGTTGTTTTGCATAGTCGAAATCAGGAGGAAAAAGTTGCGTATACGTTTACTCCTCCATTATTTACTCTTTCTGGAGTCGCCTATGATTCTGAAATTTCTCTTTCGGGGATAGTTGCTGCATCACAAGAGGTTACGGTAAAAGCTGAAGTTGGTGGCGTTGTTGACGGGGTACAGATATATGCAGGGGATAGTGTACAAACGGGTGATGTGCTTGTACAACTTAATGCTGATGATGAATCTGTTCTTTATACTGGGGCAATGGGGCAACTCTCTGCACTTGATTCTTTTTATGCTGCACAACAAAAAGCAAGTACAAATAGGATAGATGTGTTGTCTGATGCTATTGATATTACTCGTAATCAATATGACATTATTTTGGCGCAACAAAAAAATCTTGATGTGCGTCTTCAGGCACAGGAAGCAGAGGCCGCTGTCGCTCGTATGACTGCCGTCGTGTCGGTAGAAGAAATAGAAAGACAACGAGCTATTGCGCTTGATGCGTTGTATGGACATGTGCCTGATGCTGTGCGAGCATCATATATTGTTTCTACTGATGCCTTGAATGAAATGAATAAAATATTTGGGATAGATGGCTACAGCGTTTATGAGTATGATTTTGAAAGATATCTTGGAACACTAGATAGTAATACAAAAAATATTGCTATAGAACATGTACGTAAAACAAATGATCTTTATGATACGTTTGGATCTCTTTATAATACGATGACGATTGATGGAGATGGATATACACGAGATCAATGGGATGCCCTTTTGGGTGAGACAGAAACGTTGTTATTGTCTGTTCAAGAATCATTGAAATTTACACGGTTTACTCTTGACGCTACGTTGAGTATTTTTCAGGATGTTGAAGATATGAAATCAATTATTATTTCACAAGGAGCTGCGGTACAAGGGGTCCTTCTTTCATCAGAAAATACGGGTGTTCGTGCTGTACTTCTTGAAAAAACACGCATTAACGAAACATTTGATTCACAATTACGAATAGCACAAACAGCAGTGGAATCTGCCAATACGCGTGTTGAAACAGTTTTTGCTGCTTCTGAAATAGAGCGTACAAAACTTCAAGGAGAACTTGATGTTCTGGCGAAACAGATATCACAAGCAGAACAAAGTTTTCATATGGGAGAACAGGAACAAGTGAGTGCCCTTGCTCAAATTAGTGTACAAATTCGACAGCTTGAAGCAAATGCACGAGGGACAGCACTTCGTATGGATGATGCGCGTATTACGGCACCATTTGGAGGCATTGTGACTGAACGTTTTGTTGATCAAGGAGATGTTGTGTATCCGGGTATGCCAATTGCTACGTTGGCAAGTGAGGGGCAACGTGAAGTGCATATGAAGGTGAGTGATATTATCTCCAAACAGTTACATGTAGGAGACGTTGTGACAGTGAAAGAAAGAAATACTTCTCGTCGTGTTGACGCTACTATTTCTCGTATATATCCTGCGGTTGATACACAGAATTATACAGTTGCTATTGAAATACTTCTCCCGTCGGGAATTTCTGATACCTGGCTGTTGGGAGGTATTGTATCGGTGGTATTTACTCATATTTCTGAGAATGTGGTGAATAATACTTTTCGTGTTCCTATTGAGTATGTCGGTTTTACTCCAGATGGAGCGGCACTATATGATGATCACGGGCAAGTGTATTCGGTAACAGTTATTGAAGATATTGGGTCTGCCTATTATATTCAGGCATCTTCTTTGCATGATGGGATTACGTTGGTGTATCCGAGGTATTAAATATGAAATTAAATTTTTCTGGGAAAATTGTTCAGTTTATTATCCATAATCATCCATTGGCGTATTTATTGTTAATATTGTCTATTGTTGTTGGTATTGGGAGTTATATTATTACTCCAAAACAATACAATCCAGAAATAGTTATGCCCGCATTTGTAGTTCGTGTAGATTATCCTGGCGCGACTTCTGCTGATGTAGAAACATTTGTTACAAAAGAGCTGGAAGAAACTATTTTGGATATTGCTGGTGTTGATGCTATTCAATCTCGTTCATTTGATGGAGGATATGCTCTTGTGTCTGTGCAGTTTACGGTAGGTTTTGATCCGGAAGATGCAAAGACATTGTTGCGTACTAAGCTTTCTGATCATGTTGATGAATCACCCTATTTGATTTCTCAACCGCATATTATGACTGTGGATCCTGATAGCGTTCCTATTTTGACATATGGATTTACGCATCCTTCTCTTAGTCAGTCAGAGATTCGTGAGGCGGTGGTACGTTTATCGGGAGAGTTGAAGCATGTTTCTGGAGTGGCAAATATCAATATTCATGGGGGAGAGTCGCGAGCACTGCATATTGTTGTTCAGATTACGGCGTTGAATGAACGAGGCATATCTCTTGATGATGTGTCGAATGTACTTCGGGTGCATAATATGCTTATGCCATTGGGCGTTATAGAAAATGGCATTACTAAAACGGCTATTGAAATTGATGGACGGGTGACTACGGCGGATGATGTCGCGAATATGGTTATTGCCCCTGGCGTTAGGTTACGTGATGTTGCTTCTGTGTATGATGGATTTTCTCGGGCAACTTCATATATTGGGGTATTACATAAAAATGATACAGGTGATATTACTAAAGATAATACTGTCTTTTTGTCGATTGCCAAACGTGCGGGAGAAAATTCTATTACTGTTGCGAAGCAGGTAGAAGAAGAACTTGAGGTTCTTTTGTCGTCGAAGGAGTATCAGTCTTTTCAGTTAACTGAATATAGAAATACCGCAACCGTGGCAAAAGAATCCATTCAGGGATTGGGGGGAAATTTAGCAATGAGTATTTTTATTGTGGGTTTTGTATTATTTCTTTTTTTGGGGAAACGTCCGGCATTTCTTGTTGTTTTGGCTATTCCGCTTACACTTGGATGGGTATTTTTTGTTGGCTATTTATTTGGGGAAACAATTAATAGAATTACGTTGTTTGCACTTATTTTATCTCTTGGATTATTGGTTGATTCGGCAACGGTTGTGATTGAAAATATTTTTAGTCATGTTCAACAAGGAGATACGGCTCATACGGCTGTCATACAGGGAGTGAATGAAGTTGGCATGGGGTTACTGTTGTCTACGGTAACTTCTGTTATTGTTTTTTTGCCGACTTCTCAAATTAGCGGCATGATGGGGGAGTATATGGGACCATTGTCAATTTTTGTTCCGGTGGCACTTATTGCTTCTTTGGGAATTGCGTATGTCCTTACGCCATTTGTTGCCTTTTTGTTTATTCGGAAGGATAAATCTACGCCAACGTTTATTACCAAAAAGAAATCAGTGTTTCAACAATTTTTTAGCCATCTTTCTGCATGGTATGCTACTGTGCTTGCCAAATTGTTACGGTCTATTTCGTTGCAAAGACTGTTTATCTTTGGTGTGTTTGGATTACTTATGGTGATGTTGTTATTTCCACTTTTTCAGCTTGTTCATTTTAAAATGTTGCCAACGGCAGATAAAAATCAATTTTATGTGTATGTTGATGCTGCTGATAATACTGATTTGGAACGGACGGCAGCAATAGCCCATAGTATTAGTACTATTATTGCTCAAGATGAAGAGGTGCTTACTATGCAGTTATTTGTTGGAGAAGCACCGGTTATTGATTTTAATGGATTGTTTAAGAGTGCCACGATGAGAAATGGTTCGAATCAGGCAACTATTCGAGTAAATCTTACCCATAAGGATATTCGACGTACATCTTCTGAAGATATTGTTTTTGCTCTTCGTGATAGGTTACATGATGATTCTGTTGTTCAACAAATGCGTGCTCAAGGTGTTCGGATTACCGTGTTGGAAGATCCACCAGGTCCACCTGTTCAGGCAACGTTTGTGGCCAAAATACAAGGGCCAGATACTCCTGAACGGAAACAGTTGGTGTCATATGTCTATGATGTTGCAAACCATGTTGACGGTTTGGTTGATGTGCGAACATCCGTTGCTGTTCCGTATCTTACTCATTCATATTCTGTTGATACGGAAAAAGCAAATGCTGTTGGGGTTTCTGTCGCTTCAATTCAGTCAACATTGTATTCTGTTCTCCATGATACGGTGGTTGGGCAATATTATCATGTCAGTAGTTCAGAACCAGGGAGTGTGATTGTTCGAACAACGTTGGCTGATAAAGATAGTCGTGCCGATATTGCTGACGTACGAATAAAAAGTGATGCTGGGGCAATGGTCCCTATAACAAGTTTACTCATAGAATCACAACATGCACAGCGAGATACGTTGTATCGGGATGATGCACGTCCTACGGTATACATTACGGGAGAAATGCAACATCGGAGTATTGTATATGCGAGTATTGATGCTATTCGGGCACTTGTGAACAAGCAAGATCTTCCGTTTGCGGTGCAAGATGTTTCTTGGAATTTGTTTGGGATTCAGTACATTCTTGAGGATGGCACACGGTATAACGTACAGTGGGGAGGAGAATGGGAAATGACTCTTGAAAATTTTCGTGATCTTGGTCTTGCGATGTTATTTGCCTTTTTTCTTATTTTTGCGGTACTTGTTGCTCAGTTTCGTTTATTTAAAATTCCGTTATTAATTATTGTTACTATTCCACTTGCGTTTATTGGTATTTTGCCTGGATTTTTGTTGCTTGATGTTACACAAGGGACGTATCTTACGGCAACGTCATTGATTGGATTTATTGCTCTTATGGGAATTGTGGTGAACAATGCGATTCTTCTTCTTGAAAATATTAATCAAGAACGGGAGGCAGGAGCGTCTATTTTTGATGCATTGATTACTGCTGGGCGTAATAGATTACGGCCTATTTTGTTGACATCACTTACTACGGTATTGGGATCACTTACTATTATTGGTGATCCTGTGTGGTCTGGTTTTGCCTGGGCTATTGTGTTTGGACTTTCTTTGTCTGCTGTTCTTACTCTTGGGGTATTTCCTGTATTGTATCTATGGTTTGTTCATGAAGGTACTGATACCATTGATTCTTCGGAGACGGTATCGTAAGGTATATGTGTGTTGCTGAAAAGATAAAATGGGAATACTCGTAGTATACGGGTAGATGAATATTTTTGATTCATGTGGAATATCGTAATTTATTAATTGTGTATATAATATAATTGTTTATGAAAGGATATGTTGTTAATATCGAAAAAGAGACGTTGGATAATACTGATTATCGACGAGTGTTGTATACCGGTAAACATAGCCAGCTGGTGTTGATGAATTTGCAGGTTGGTGAAGAAATTGGATTGGAAACACATCATTTAGATCAGTTTATTCGTATTGAGCGGGGGAGGGCATTAGTTATTCTTGATGGTTTTGAGCACAATCTTGTTGGTGATTATGCGGTGGTTGTCCCTGCTGGAACGGCGCATAATGTGATTAATACGGGAGAGGGTGATCTTAAATTATATTCTGTGTATTCTCCACCAGAACATAAAGATGGTACGGTTCATAAAACAAAGGAAGAGGAAAAAGAAGAACCTTTTGATGGGGTAACGACGGAGTAGGTATTTTTTTTCTTAAAAAATAAAAAAACACGTATATTACGTGATTCGTGGTTTGTCCTTTTTCTCGACGGTGGCACACTCGCCGTTTTTTTTCATGTGTTTTTTTTGTTGCTCAGATGGTACATCAGTTTGTCCGTGACAAACGCCATTCCCACACAACTGGCGGGAACTGAGATGACGACGATGAGAGCAATGTAAAAAGAATGCATGATATTCTCCTTGGATGATGATGCTTGTGGCATCGGGGATCTGTCCATGCTCTGGACAGATTAGGACAAAACGTATTCTATGAAATTTTTTTATGTGCGTCAATGGGGTTTGTTGATATGTTTTTTATTGGACAAATTCTTCATTACGATATACCCTATAGAGGTGATATTTTTATGAAGATAGGAAATATATATATGAAGAAACAACGACTTTTGACTGGTGATAGGCCAACCGGAAATCTCCATTTAGGGCATTATGTAGGATCCTTGCAAAATAGGGTAGCCATGCAAGACGAATATGAAAGCTTTATTATGATTGCCGATGTACAGGCATTGACGGATAATTATGATCATCCGGAAAAGGTACGTCATAATGTTCTTGAAGTGGCTCTTGATAATTTAGCCGTAGGCATTGATCCGAAGAAGGCAACGTTATTTATTCAATCGCAAATTCCAGAGATTGCTGAATTGACGGTATTTTTTTCTAATTTGGTGACGGTGAGTGAGTTGCAACGGAATCCTACGGTAAAACAAGAAATTCAAAATAAGGGACATTTGTTTAAACAGGGCAATGTAACCTTTGGTTTTTTGGGATATCCTGTGAGCCAAGCTGCTGATATTACGTTTTTGCGGGCTAATGTTGTTCCTGTTGGAGATGATCAAAAACCAATGATTGAGCAAACGCGAAGTATTGTACGAAAGTTTCATAAGTACTATGGTGATGTTTTTCCTGAACCAGAAGGAATATATAGTAAGGTATCACGGCTGGAAGGACTTGATGGGAGAAAGATGTCTAAATCGTATAATAATGGTATTTATTTAGCCGACACACCTGAAGCTGTGGCAGAGAAAATGAAAAAGGCAAAGACGGATTCTGATACGATAAATTTGATTCGGTATGATATGGAAGAAAAACAGAATGTCTCTAATTTGATGCAGTATTATGCTATTGCGACAGGGTTATCCTTGAAGGATATTGAAAAAAAGTTTGCCGGAATTACGAGTTATAAAGTGTTTAAGGATGATTTGGTTGTTGTATTGAATACTTTTTTGGATCCAATTCGTGAGCGTCGAGAGGCATTTGCCAAAAATCCTGAAGTTGTGTGGGAAATGCTTGAAACAGGGAGAAAAAAGGTTCGAATTGAGGCAAAAGAGACTATGGCAATCGTAAAGGAAAAAATGCATATTTTGTATTCATAAAGTCTCTGGGGCTTGATTTTTTTGTTTTATTAGTGTAGGCTACGCTATTATTATTTTATCATCGTTTATGTTAAATAAAGTATTGAAAAAAATGCGTGAGGAAGAGAAAAAGAAGCAAAAGGAGGAAGATAAGCCTGACGATGCTGCTTCTTCATATACGAATCTGGTTGATTCGAGTGCGTCAAGAAATGCTGGATTTCATGCAAAGCAAAATAGTCAAATTGGTGCTGAGCGGCAAAGAAGTATGGGGAATAGAAATATGAAAATTAGTGGAAATAAAGGAAAGTAGGGAATTTTGAAGAGCGGTAGGGAATACGGCTCTTTTTTGACGATTATTTATGTTATCTTATTAATATATGAACACACAACGTATCATTGTCCTGTTTAAATATCTGTGTATCACTATTTTTTGTGGCGTGATGTTGTTTATTGGCTATCAGTATACTATTGAATATTTTGATTATCGGAGTAGTTCTCCCGTTGATATTTCTGTATTAGATTCTGCTGCTGTTGATTCTCCTGAGGTTTCAGAAGATGTTGAGCAGCTTATCTCCTTACAGAAAGATCTTATTCGTGTTGTAGCCCCTGAAGCTGGAAGTACTATCTCTTCACCGCTTACTGTTCGTGGAATCGCGCGAGGAACATGGTTTTTTGAAGGAACTTTTCCTATTATCCTTGTTGATTGGGATGGATTAATTTTGGCAGAATCGTATGCGAGCTTTGTTCCAGATCCGAATGATCCGGAATCTACGTGGATGACAGAAGATTTTGTTGATTTTGAAGGAACGATTGATTTTGATGTGCCAACAGAAACTCTTGGGGTAAGTACAAAAGGAACGATTATTTTTAAAAAGGATAATCCATCTGGATTATCCGAACATGACGCTGCTTTAGAAATTCCTATTGTGTTTGGTTCATAATGTTTTTGTATGTTGAAAATTACGACATTTGGATTGAAGGAAGGATATATATTGTCTGGTCGGTATTGTGTTGTCAAAAAGCTGGGAAAAGGTTGGGAGGGAGAGGTCTATTTGGTGCAAGAAAAGGGAACCAAGATTGAACGGTCGGTGAAGATTTTTTTTCCGCAGCGCAATAAGGGAAATAAAAATTTGCTTTTTTATGCAAAAAAACTGCATAAATTGAAAGATTGTGACATGTTGATTCAGTATCACACACAAGAAATGTTTGTCTGGAAAGGAATGAATATCCCCTATTTAGTGTCAGAGTTTGTAGTGGGGGAGATGCTTAGTACTGTATTGAAACGGCAACCCAATCATCGTATGCGTCCGTTTCAAGCGGTACATATGTTGTATGCTTTGGTAAAAGGAGTGGAAAAAATTCATAAGCAAAAAGAGTATCATGGTGATTTGCATACGGGAAATATTATGGTTGAACGCTATGGGCTTACCTTTGAGTTGAAGTTAGTTGATTTGTTTCATTGGCGAGAATCAACAACCCCTGAAAATATTCAAGATGATATTTGTGATATGATTCGTATTTTTTATGATGCCATTGGTGGTAAAGAATGGTATGCAAAGCAGCCTCTCGAGGTGAAAGAGATCATTTGTGGTTTGAAGAGATCACTTATTCTGAAAAAGTTTCGTACGTCAACGAAGCTTCGGGAATATTTAGAAGAGTTGAATTGGCAGATATGAGAGAGACGACGGCATTGTTATCGTAATCTATAGACAAAAAAAACGTTTTTTGTTATCCTTTGCTATCTATGTATAAGAATCGAGAACAATCTATTAAGGAATTATTTCCAGATATCAAGCGCTTTCGCTTTGATCAGATTAACAAGGCGCTTTTTGAACGTGCATATTCTTCTTGGCATGACGTTTCTACTTTGCCAAAATCAATGACGTCGACACTTAGTGAACAACAGGTGCCGTGGCTTTCTTTTGCGAATAAAAAGATTTATGAGAGTGTTCGCCATGATACGTATAAAGGCGTGTTTGAGACGCAGGATGGGTTATTTTTTGAATCAGTATTGATGGCCAATAGGAAAGATCAATGGACCATTTGTGTGTCTAGTCAGATTGGTTGTGCTATGCGCTGTACGTTTTGTGCCACAGGAACAATGGGACTTAAGAGAAGTTTGCATAGTGATGAAATTGTTGATCAATATCGATTTTGGAATCAATTTTTGTTAGCGCGTCCACAGTTGCCACAGAGGATTTCCAATATTGTTTTTATGGGAATGGGGGAGCCTTTGGCAAATTATGATAATGTGAAACAGGCTATTCATACGTGGCTTATCTATACTGATTTAGGGCCAACAAAAATAATGGTGTCTACCGTAGGAATTTTGTCTCAGATGAAAAAAATGCTTACTGATCAAGATTGGCCAGGAGCACAGATTGCAATTTCACTCCATAGTGCAAATCAGGAAAAGCGGGAAGAAATTGTGCCAACAACAGTACCAAAATTTTTAAAAGAGTTGGCAGCGTGGTCTCATGAATATCAGCGGGTACATGGCAATAGAAATCATAAATTGACGTTTGAGTATACGCTTATTTCTCATGTGAATGATACGCCTGAGCTTGCAAAAGAACTTGCTTTTTATATGGTAAAAACTGCTGTGAGTAAAGTTAACGTGATTCCTCTTAATCCGGTACAAGGAAAATCGTTCACTAGATCAGAGCGAGATCGGATTGATCGGTTTAAAGAAATTTTGCGGGATCATGATATTAATGTGACGGAGCGGATGACGATGGGGGATGATATTGATGCCGCCTGTGGGCAGTTAGCAATATCGAGTGAACAGGAGTAGATTTTTTAAATTATTGTATATATAAAAACGCACCAACTTTCGTCAGTGCGTTTTTTTTGTGTGTAGTACAATCGGGTGGTTTATAACTCGTCTCCAAAGGTTTCGGACTCGATTACTGGTACGAGATCTCGCATTGGATTCGTTTTGTTGATGAGGTGGTCAGGATTTTGTCCAGGAAGTTGTGTGAGTAGTTGGTCGTGTGCAAAGGCAACAAGGGTTGCTGTTACGGCGGT
>CAZEYK010000029.1:0-14868 GCA_964516055.1 uncultured Gammaproteobacteria bacterium | reverse complement strand
ACGAGATTCAGATCGTTGTCAAGGAGATCCGAAAGAATCAGGTCCGGATCGGGATCATCGCTCCGCGGGACGTCAAGATCTACCGCGAGGAGGTCTATAACGTCATCAAGGAGGAGACTGAAGATGAGGACGACGTCGTGATCGTCGCTTTTCGGTAAAAAGGAGGAATATGGAGAATAGTAGTAATTGGAGAAGAATCCCTCAGTATACTCATGTATACTGAGGGATTCGCATTTGAGGACAGCTATGTTTTACGGTGTTATCAAATGTACAAAAAACATCTCAATTTGAGATGTTTTTTGTTTGTTGTATTTTTTTAGCCGAGGCTTTTTCTTATTTTTCCTGTTTTGATGATAAGTTCTTGTCTGTAGGTGTTGTCTCCTTTGGCTAAGAGCATGTTTGCACTTAGGTTGTGGTGTATGTGTTCGGCGGGTGTTTGTGGGCCGAGGGTGATATGAAGGTGATGTTCTAGGTCGTGAATATCTCGAGCAATAAATTGCCAGGCTTTGTTGGTTTCTATATAGGTGTTGACTGTTTCTTTATTTAGATAGCGGCCAGCTTCGAGCATGTTTTGTTCGAAGGAAATATAGTGTTTTTTGAGTAGCTGGAATTCTGGTTCGGTAAGGGTTGCAAGTGCTTGTCCAGAGCCAATAAGTTCTGGTGGAATGCCAAGTGAGTAGCAAGCTCCAGTAAAACAAATAGCACGAGGGAGGGTGTTTTTCCCCATATTGCGTCCGTATCCAAGCAAACCAATGTGTAATTTTCGTTCTCTTCTTTTTGGCACGAGTGAAAAAAATGGTTCTAGTTCTGGCAATATTTTATCGAGCGTGAATTGATAGTGTGTTTTGAATTTATGTATGATGTTGATAAGTGTATTTTTTTCTTCATCAGAAATGATGATGGTGTCGGTATATGGCAATTCTCGTTTGAGTTTTTGAATAGCGGCTTCCACTTGTTCTTTTGGATAATCATATCGGAAGGCTGATTGAACGGTAACTGTTCGGACGCCTTTGTATTCTTTGATAAATCGGTCTACATTTTCAGGGTTTAGCCCGCCTCTAAATGGCAAACTACCTACCCCAATAATTGGATACATTGGAATTCCTGTTTCTTTGCTGACTTTGGCAATTTCTGATAGGGCTATTTTATTTGCGAGGACTGTGGCAACTACCCCGCCCACTAAGGCAGGATCACTCGCTGCAAGAAATGGACGAATGTATGTTGGTGGACGATTGAAAAGTTGTGTATGTTTTACAATATAGTCTCGCAAGAGTGTTCCAATTTCTAATTGACTTTCTATTCCTTCTACCAGTGGAATGATGCGCAAATATTCTTGGTTTGTATATTGTTGTTGGTCTAAAACGTCTTGTTTGAATTGGGCAAATTTTTTGTATGCATTTTGAATATGCACCAGTTGATCTGCCGATTCTGTCATGGGGAGGATTACTTCAAACAATGGCGGCGTGTGAAAATTAAGGTCTTTAGCAAAGTCTTCGCTGGTGAGAATAACACTAAGCGCGCGAAGGAGGCTATACCCTTTTTCATGCCAGATATTTGGTATACGAAAGGTAAGAAAAATTTCTTTTCCAATTTGGTGCTCTTTAAAATATTCGTGATATTCGGTAAATAGTTTGTCTATTACTGCGGCATCGGCATGTTTTCCTTCCCAATCCCACATAAATTCTTGTACGTGAAGATCTTGAAAAGCTGATACGCATTCTTTTGATTCTTCATGGACACTCACAAATCCATCTCCATCTGTTTCCCAATATGGGGCGTGGGCGTTATCTGGGTGTTGGGTAGCCATGATTGCGGGAATTGTTCTCTGTACGTCAAATTGGGTCATATGTAATGGGTTGTGACAGGAGGCCTAGTCTAGCTATTTTTTGAGGGGTTTGCAAGTTGACGTGGGTGAATAAATATGATTTTATTTATATTGAATTGGGTCGTCCATAAACACACACCAAAAGGAGGTCAGTGATGACAACCTTGCACGAACATCTAACACTGCTCCCTCAAAAAGACCTCAGGGCTCTTTGGGGGCAAGGGTTTGACGACATCCTCAAGAATGCGTCCAACTGGGAGCGTGTTCGAGGAACGTCAACTTTTCAGATTCCTGATGAGTTCCAGACTGAAATGGGTGGATTCACCTACCCTGATCTGTTTGGATATGCTGGATGGTCAATGAAAGGTGGAACGGCTACAAGTATTGCAATCCCCGCTAATCTGGTGTTTGAATATTGTTCTCCAGTTCAATTCTATTTTGCTTACTATAAGCGCAGCAAGGATGGTATGAGGGTTGTGGTGTCTTTGGTAAATGAAGGCGCCCTCACATCCACAAATGACACGTCGTCAGCTCCCCCATTCTCTCTTCCCCCGTCTGCGGAAGAAATTAGAAGGGAAGCTGATAGTAAGCGCAGAAAGGCTCGCAGAGACCTCGGTTTGAAGTGAGCTCGCGCCATCTTCCACACTCGATGACAATTCAAGGAGGTCACATTCATACAATAAAACCGCCCGGAAAGGGCGGTTTTTTTATGTAATGAATCCTCCCACTTGTAGTTCCCAGAGTTTATGATAGGCTCCGGTTTTTTTCTTGAGGAGTTGCTTATGGGTTCCTTGTTCTGTAATCATGCCATGTTCTATGACAATGATTCTATCCATTTTCATAATGGTGGACAGTCGATGCGCAATTACAATGACAGTTTTATCTTTCATGAGTGTTTTGAGTGCTTCTTGAATAAGCTGTTCAGACCTTGAATCTAAGCTTGATGTGGCTTCGTCAAGAATAAGAATAGGCGCATTTCTTAGGATAGCTCGTCCAATGGCAATTCGCTGCCGTTCTCCTCCTGAAAGTTTTACTCCTCGTTCTCCTACGAGTGTTTCATATTTATCTGGAAATTGTTCAATAAATTCATCACAATATGCAGCCTTTGCTGCTGCCATAATTTCTTTTTGTGTTGCGTCTGGTCTTCCGTAGCTGATGTTATCCAAAAGGGTGCGGTGAAACAAAATTGGCGATTGAGGAACATAGCTAATATTCTCCCAAAGACTTTCTGTTGTTACATTATTTATTTTTTGTCCGCTAATCATGATTTTCCCTTTGGTGGTGTCATGCATACGCATGAGTAGTTTTATGATTGTTGACTTCCCTGCTCCACTTGGACCCACAAGTGCAATGGATTCTTTTGCTTTTATTGTTAACGTAATGTCATTAATTACTTTACGTGTTTTGTTGTAGTGGAAGGATACATGGTCAAAGATAATTTCTGGCTTTTCTACGGTAAGCGCTGTGGCATTCTTTTTTTCAATAATTTCATGTGGAAGCATGAGAATTTCTGTCATTTCATTTGCGTCAGCTATTGATTCATAAAAATCTCTAATAACTCGTCCAATCCCCCAAAATCTGTGTGCCAGCTCGATGACGTATGCTTGAATGAGAATAAAATCTCCTACGCTGATATTTCCTTGTTTCCATAAATGGATTGCCCAGAAAAATAGGGCCATTTCAAGAAAAATAATAATGAGTGATTGTCCTGCTTGGTTTAAATCTCCCAGTTGCCACGTGAATGTATTTAATCGTCGTACGTCATTTTCTATTTCAGTGTATTTTGCTAGTTCTCGTTTTTTTCCATTGAAAAATTTAACGTTTATGTGATTTGTTATCGTATCGGCGATATGTCCTGTCCATCGGCTTTGGGCGGCAGTTCGTTGTTCATCATATTTGAGTTTATACTTACTAAATATGAGGTTAAATCCAATCATTACTATGGCATAAATAATGACGGCAACACCAAAAAATACATTTGTTCTCACCAATACGGTAAATACAAAAATAATTGTCACTAATATTGGAGTAAGATCCCAGGCGAGGATTGACCCCAATCTGTCATATCCAGCGATAAATCGTTTTACTTTTTTTACGAGTGAGCCTACAAAATTATCATTAAAAAATGAAACAGAATGCCCATGAAGATAGGCAAATGCGGTTTGGGAAATATCTACCATGATATAGTTTTTGTATACATTGCTGGTCAATTCTTCGGCACGACGAAACAGCCAATTGGTAAGGGATAACCCTATAATAATCCCTAATAGCGTTATTAAGTGTGCACTTTGGGATACATCACCATTGGAAAGAATATTAAAAAAATCTTTGAGAAAAATTGGTGGAATTAGAGAAAGTGTTGATGAAATAATGACAAACAAAAAAAACAGCACCACAGGAATTTTTCTTCTTTTGGTGTGTTTCCAATATATTTGGAGTGTTTTTTTTGTTGTATTTTGCATAGTTTTTTATTACAAAAAAGAGCAATGCCACCTCACGCTTTTTGTGGAAAGCAAAGGATTGTTGCTCTCTGTTTTGGTTGTTTCGTATAAGAAGACGTAGTTTTAGCGAAAATGTTACAGTATACCCCCTTTTAGACTAATAAAAACGTCATCACACAGATGACGTTTACTCTATTTGGCATGAACCATCACAACAGGTGGTACAGTTACCACATTCACATTCGTTGTCATAGTCCATTTCTTCTTGGCAACTATTGCACAAATTTTCCATATATTTGATCAATTAAATATTAATAGTCTACGTATTATGGCCACAATGTTTGATCTACTTTTTCTCCGAAGGCTTCTTGATATTTTTGTTTTGTGGCTTTGTAAATATTTCCACCATCAGGTGGTCCAGGGGTTGGATCGTGATGGATAAATTTTCCAATAAATTCTGCAAATTCTTGATAAAACCGGGTAAACATGAGCATCTCATGCCACGCCATGTCTACATCATGCGATGGAGATACGACTGTTTTTTCTCTTGCGCTCAGGTACAACATTCTTTTTGCTTCACGAACGAGTGCCGTTGCCATATTGAGTGAGTACCCATGTTCTTTTTCTATTCGTGGAATAAGTAATTCTGGAACAGGATATGCATCCACTTCTTGCAAAGTTGGGATAGACATAAAAAATAAAAATACTGAATATATTATATCCCATCTTTTTTTTGATGCAATAGTGGTTATGCACTTATCTCATTTTGTCCTTTTTTTGCATAAAAAAATAGAGCACCTTTTGAGTGTTCTATTTTCTTTGTTTGGAATGGACAAACCATCCTACTCTTTCGTTTCTTCTTTCTTTGCTTCAGTTTCTGTTCCTTCTGGAGCGGTTGCAGATACTACTGCTTCTGCAGGTGCTTGAGGTGCTGCACCATTGTTCTGTGTTTGGTCTTCCATAGTATTTTATTGGTTAAGAATAAATACTTCTTACCTAGTGTATATGGGATACGACCGTTTGTCAATAATTTTTGCTTAATAGCGCTATTTTTTTACTAAGCGCAGTCTTATTTTACGTTTTTATATTTGTTTCCTACGTTGATACGAACAAGTTCTTTTTCAATTTTTCCTTGAAGACGAGCGAAGTCAACATCAAGTGCATACTCTTGTTGTTTCATAAGTTCTTCTGCACGTACTTTTGCTTCTTCGGCTCGTTTTATATCAATATCGGCAGCTCGTTCGGCAGTATCTGCAATGATATAAACTTGACTGTTTTCACGTACTTCTATAATACCACTTGATACGGCAAGATTTACTACCGCGTCTTTTTCTTTATGAATATTTAATTCTCCCGGTTTGAGGATTGATACAAGTGGAACATGATCTTCGTATACCGTAATTTCCCCCGCCTGTGTGGGGATAGTTACTTTTTCTATTTGGTCTTCGTAAATTGTCCCTTCTGGGGTAACAATTTTAAAATCAATCATACTAACTACGTTTCATAGAACACAGATTTTCAGGATGGCCTGAATGTGCCCAGATATTATATCATGGTTTATGTGGGGAATCTGGGTGATCTGTGTTCCCCTGTCTCTTTTTTTGTTATTCCTTTTTTGCTGCGGCAGCAATAACTTCGTCGAGGCCACCTTTCATGTAGAATGCAGATTCTGGTTTATCATCATGTTTTCCATCAAGAATTTCTCGGAACCCTTTTACCGTATCTTCAATTTTTACATATCGTCCTTCAGCTCCGGTAAATTGTTCTGCCACAAAGAATGGTTGTGAAAGGAATCGTTGTACTTTTCGTGCACGAGTTACGGTAAGTTTGTCTTCATCTGAAAGTTCTTCCAGTCCAAGGATAGCAATGATATCTTGTAGGTCTTTATATCGTTGGAGTACGCGTTGTACTTCAAGGGCGGTGTTGTAGTGCTCTTCTCCAACAATTTGTGGATCAAGTACTGTTGAGTTTGAATCAAGTGGGTCTACTGCTGGGTAGATACCAAGGGCAGCAAGAGAACGGTTCAATACGACCGTAGAATCAAGATGAGCAAACGTTGTTGCTGGTGCTGGGTCAGAAAGGTCGTCGGCAGGAACATAGACTGCTTGAACAGAAGTAATTGATCCTTTATCTGTTGAGGTAATTCGTTCTTGCAATGCTCCCATTTCAGTAGCCAACGTTGGTTGATATCCTACTGCTGATGGCATACGACCAAGGAGTGCAGACATTTCTGATCCGGCTTGAGTAAAACGGAAAATGTTATCGACAAAGAGAAGCAAATCTTTTCCTTCATTATCACGGAAGTGCTCTGCCATGGTAAGTGCCGTAAGGGCTACACGAGCACGAGCTCCTGGTGGTTCGTTCATTTGTCCAAAAACAAGTGCGGTTTTTTCTAATACTCCTGATTCTTCCATTTCTCTATATAAGTCGTTTCCTTCACGAGTTCGTTCCCCTACTCCAGCGAACATTGAATATCCACCGTGTTCTGATGCAATGTTTCGAATAAGTTCTTGGATAATAACGGTTTTTCCTACTCCAGCTCCTCCAAACAATCCAATCTTTCCTCCTTTAAGAAATGGACAAAGCAAGTCCACAACTTTTATTCCTGTTTCAAGAATTTCTGTTTCTTTTGATTGATTTTTAAAATCTGGTGCCTTACGGTGAATAGGAGATTTTTTTGCTTTTGTTGGTGCTGGTTTATTATCAATAGGATCTCCAATAACATCGAACATTCGTCCGAGTGTTTCGATTCCAACTGGAACTGAAATAGGTGCTCCTGTATCAACAACTTCTGTTCCACGAGCAAGTCCGTCTGTTGTTCCCATGGCGATAGCGCGAACATTGTGTGATCCAAGGTGTTGTTGTACTTCAAAGACAAGGCGTTTACCATCTTTGTTTATGAACTCGATAGCATTATAAATTGCTGGGAGTTCTTTTTCGAAGTGCGCGTCGATGACGACTCCTACGATTTGTGTGATTGTTCCTTTATTCATATTTTTTTTACTATGTGATAGAACACTTATTTCCAGGATGACCAGGATTTTCCATGATGTTCCTCCTGGTAAATCCAGGTAATCTGGCCATCTGCGTTCTTTTTTTATTGATAATTATGATAACGCTGCTGCTCCTCCAGCTATTTCAGCAATTTCTTGCGTGATAGCGGCTTGGCGGGCTTTGTTATATTCTCTTGTTAGATCTTCAATTAATTCTCCCGCATTGTCGGTTGCACTTTTCATGGCAATCATTCGGGCGCTGTGTTCACTTGCGGCGGATTCAAGAACTGCTTGGTATATTTGTGCGTGGACTAATTTTGGCAATGTCGTTTCAATAATTTCTTCTAGATTTGGTTCAAATAGGTATTGTTGTAAATTGGTTTTTTCTACGTCTGCATGTGGTACATATTTTTCCGGAACATCTTGTTCCATTTTATGAAAGTCAAATGGAGAAATTGGGAGTACTTGCCGTATTTTTACTTGTTGTTCTAAACTTGTTTTATAATGTGTATAGACTACGATGATTTTGTCGTATTTTTTTTCTTTGTATCCTTCAATTGCCATGTTTGCTATGACACGGATGTCTTCGTACGCAGGTCGTTCGCTTAAATCATTAAATACTGCTTCTAGCTCATACCCATACCGTTTGGCAAAAGAGGCACTTTTTTTCCCGATACCTAAGATTGTGATGTGCGGTACTTCATTTGTTGGTTCTGGTGGTTCTTTCTCTTGATCTATCCGTAATCTTGTTATGTTTTTTGCGTCGGCTAATTCTGCGTATGCTGTTTTAAACACATTTGCATTGTAGCCACCACATAAGCCTCTATTTGAACTCACCATGATGGCGAGTACTTTTTTTACTGGACGCAATTCTAAGAGTGAATAGTTCTGTTCATCCAAAAATGCCAACCGTTGCAATAATTCATTCACTAATCGTCCATAGAGTCGTGTGTTTTCTGTTGCTTCCACGGCTTTTTTCATTTTGGCAGCAGAAACAAGCTCCATGGCTTTGGTTATTTTTTTGGTATTTTTTGAAGCGTTAATTCTGGCTTTTATGGCCTTGGCATTTACTGGCATAGGTATCAAGATACAATATACATAAAGTACGATACGATCGTTCTTTTCTATTTATTGTTTTTTAAATTGCTCACAAATTTCTTTTACTCCTTGTTCGATTTCCTCACTCCATTCTCCTGCTTTGATTTTGTCTAGGAGTGCTTGTTTTGTTTTGGTGGCAAATTCAATAAGTTTCTTTTCCGCTTCTCGTACTTTATCTACGTCGATATCATTAAAATATCCTTTTCCTGCAGCATAAATTGATAGTACTTGATGTTCCACCGCAAATGGTGAAAATTGTGGTTGCTTGAGGAGTTCTGTCATGCGTCGGCCAAGATCAATTTGTTTTTTTGTATCAGCATCAAGATCTGAACTAAATTGAGCAAAGGCTTCAAGTTCACGAAATTGAGCAAGCGTAAGTTTGAGACTTCCTGCCACTTTTTTCATTGGTTTTGTTTGTGCTGCACCACCTACACGAGAAACTGATTGTCCAATATTAAGTGCAGGTCGAACACCTTTGTAAAAAAGGTTTGTTTCTAGGAAGATTTGTCCGTCTGTAATAGAGATAACGTTTGTTGGCACGTATGCAGAAATGTCTCCACCTTGCGTTTCAATAATTGGTAGTGCGGTAATTGATCCCCCACCATTTTCTTCATTAAGGTTACACGCTCGTTCAAGTAGCCGTGAGTGAAGATAAAACACGTCTCCAGGATATGCTTCTCTTCCTGGTGGTCGTCGAAGAAGCAGAGACATTTCACGGTAGGCCCATGCTTGTTTGGTAAGATCATCGTAAATAACAAGTACATCTTTTCCTTGATCGGCAAAATATTCTGCGATAGCACATCCGGTATATGGGGCAAGATAATTCATTGGGGCTGGTTCACTTGCTCCGGCTGAAACAACGATGGTATATTCCATGGCTCCTTCCTCTTGCAATTTACGAACAAGGCGAGCAACTTTTGATTCTTTTTGTCCTATACCAACGTAGATACAAATCATGTTTTGTCCTTTTTGGTTGAGGATGGTATCAATAGCAATTGCTGTTTTTCCTGTTTGTCTATCACCAATGATGAGCTCACGTTGACCACGTCCAATTGGGATAAGTGCATCAATTGCTTTGATCCCTGTTTGCATTGGTGTTTCTACTGGTTGTCGTGTCATTACACCTGGCGCAATCCGTTCTACTGGATAAAATTGATTTGTGTTAATATCTCCCTTTCCATCAATAGCATTTCCAAGGGCATCAACTACCCGACCGATCATGTTTTCTCCGACAGGAACTGAAAGAATTTTTCCGGTTCGTTTTACCGTGTCTCCTTCTTTAATGGTTGTATAATCACCAAGAATTACGGCACCAACAGTTTCTGTTTCAAGATTGAGTGCTACTCCCATTGTTCCCCCTTCAAATTCAAGCATTTCTTGTGATTGACAGTTTTCTAACCCACTCATGCGGGCAATACCATCTCCTACTTCAATAACTTTTCCAATTTCTTCTGTTTGGACTTCTTTTTTGAACTCTTCAATATTCTTTTTTAGTTGTTTGATAATTTGTTCTGTATTGTTTGCCATATATCTCTATTTATAGAACACGGATCTAACGGATTAAACGGATCCGAACGAATGATATGATTCGTTTGATTCGTTCAATTCGCGTTCCATTATGTTAATTCTCTTTTTAATTGGTTAAGTTGTGTTTTAATGCTTGCGTCGAGAATGGTGTTATTGTGTTGGACACGTACTCCTCCGATTAGTGATTCATCTATGTTGGTGGTAAGTTCTACGTCTTTTCCAAATTCTTTGGTAATGTTTTTTATGAGCGTTGCACTTACTGTTTGTGCGGTTGTTATTGTTAGTGTCACTATCCCTTTTTGTTGTTTTTCGTATACTTCGTATTCCTTTATGATGTAGTCTACGGTGTTTATCATTTGATCTTTGTACAGCAAGTTGATAAACGCTTTATAGGCATTCGTATGGTTTTTTACTGGCGTATCGTTGATAAGCTGGTAAAGGATTTTTGCATATTGCATTGGGAGTAATTTTGCCATATATTTCACATCCGAATTACGAACGGTACAACCCTGTGTATAGACAGGCAGGTGTACAAATTCTTATTTTAATAAAGAAATCATTTTTTCTATATATTTTTCATCTGTTTCTTTATCAAATTTTTCAGTAAGAATCTTTTCTAATGCCGTAATAACAAGGATTGCCGTTTCTTTTTTGAGCTCTTCTTTCATTTCTTTTTTATCGATGGCAATATTCTTTTTTGCTTGCTCGATAAGGAGTTCTATATCTGCTTTTGCTTTTATTTTCAATTCATCGGCTAGCACTTTTGCATCATCATGAGATTGTTCCAAAATTTTGTTTGCTTCTACCTTTGCATTATCAATAATTTCTTGTGACTTTTGTGTTGCCATTTGCAGTTCGGCTTTTGCCTGACTGAAATCATCAATGGCTTGATTTGCCTTTTTTTGTCGTTCGTTGATTGTTTTGGTGATTGGTTTAAATAAGAATTTTTTTAAAATGAAAAAAATAATCAAAAAATTGATCAGGTTAAACAGTCCCATTTTCCATTCAAATCCTACCTTTCCTAATGTGTCGAGAATAAATTCCATATGCAAATGCGATAATGCGAATATACTAATTATGATAACAATACGAAATGAATCGTACGTATTCATGAATTCCTTATATACGTAAGGTGCTCATGAATACGCAGATGCGTATCCCGTCGTTAGATGATGAAAAATGCAACAAACGCATAAATCGCTGTTGATTCTGCAAGTGCTACACCAATGATCATTTTGCTGAAAAGGCTTGCTTCAATTTTTGGATTTCGTCCCATTGCTTCGAATGCTTTTCCGATAAGGTATCCCTCACCGATAGCTGAACCAAACATTGATAGTGTACATAGCCCTTTTGCTATGAGTCTAGCTGCTTCTGCTTCCATAGAATAATTATTAATTATATGTATAAATAATAGCGACCTTTCTTTCTTTACAACATGTTATACGGAAAGAAAGGGCAGTATTATGCCTCTGTACGTTCAATCGATAATGATATGTATGCGGTAGTTAGTGCACCAAATACCATTGCTTGAAGTAACCCTACCAAGAGGTTCATTCCCACCCACGGTGCTGGTAATAAAAAGGCAAACGTACCAAGCAATACACTTGCAAGCATTTCTCCTGCGAACATATTTCCAAATAACCGTAATGACAATGAAATAACTTTGGCAATTTCTGAAACAATATCGAGTAATCCAATAAAGAAATCAATTATTGCAATGAACCCTTCCATTATTCCTTTTTTGAATCCTTGAATAATACCTTTCCATTTAATATATTTTCCAACATGTCCGAAAAATCCAAATTCTTTGATACTCATAAATTGAGCAAGAATTACCATGGCAAGTGCAATACTAAATGTGGTATTGAAATCATTTGTTGGGGTTCTAAATAGTGGAATACTATTATAGGTAAGTGCTGATATTCCTGGAACAAGGGTAATAATATTACTGATCCCAATAAATAAAAAAAGCGCACCAATGAGTGGGAGTAATTTTTGTGCCAATGATTTACTTCCCGCAATTTGTGCGATGAGATTAATAAAGCTTTCTACCATGAGTTCTACTGCTGTTTGTAGCTTTGTTGGTTTGAGTTTGTGTGTTTTGGTAATGTAGAGACAAACAATCAATGCAAGTATCGTAATGACTGTGCCAAGAAGCATGGCATTTGTTACCATGAAATTTCCTATAGTGAATACCGTTTCAGGTTGGATATTTGGTGCTTCTGTTTGTACTTGAAATAACATATAGTGTTAATTTTTTTCTGACTCTCTTAATTGTTTGAATTCTTTTTCCAGTGATAGATATATTCTGATCACGAGTGCCCATGAAATAATAAAGGATACGGCTAGTGCTAACAATGATCCATATGGACGCCAATCATACGTTTGGTCAATCCATCTCCCTACAAAATATGCAGCTATCGCTGGAATGGCAAAAACAAAGAGTAACCGAAACATGATAAGAAAGGTCTTATGGGTCAGTTCAGCATGTTTTTGTTCGTTTTGCATAGGGCTAAATGAAACGTCGATAGTATACATAAAAGAAACCTTTTCGTCAATATTTTTTTTTCTTTCTTTAATACACAAAAAATCCCTTAAATAAGGGATTTTTTGTGTATTACTTAATTTTTGTAAACAATGCTTTGGTGTTATCCACTGTTTGCTTCATGAGTGACTCTTGGCTTATGTTTCTATATTCAGATATCCATTTGACAACTTCTTCTGTCATCCATGGTTCAGAGCGTTTTCCACGGTGTGCTTGAGGAGCGAGATATGGGGCGTCTGTTTCTACGAGTATTCTATCCAGGGGGATGTTTTTTATAACTTCTTGCAATTCTTCTTGAGGCTTGGGATCTGTTTTTTTTGGTGGGAACGTAACTACACCAGTGAATCCAAGGTAAAGTCCTGCATCAAGATAAATTTGGGCTTGCGTCCAGTTTCCGGTAAAACAATGTACAACTCCTTTTATTGTTATTCCTTTTTGTTTTATTTCTGATAATAAGGCAATCATTTCTTCATGCGCTTCTCTAATATGAATGACGAGAGGAAGATCGTGTTTATTTGCGAGTTTGATATGCTGAAGAAAAATATCTTTTTGCACAGCAAATATGTCTTCTTGTGTTTTGTCTTTAGGGATATGATATTTATCTAATCCTGTCTCCCCTATTGCAATTACTTTTGGATGGCGAGCAAGTTTATCGTAATAGTCGATGTCAAAGACTTCTCCACGGGACATAAAATTGTCTTGTTCCTCTTCTACTTGTACTTTATGTTCTTGAATGGGATGCAGTCCTATCGTTGCGTAAATATTTTCATGTTGTTCCGCAAGAGCTACGGCAAGCTGGCTGGTGGTTTGCTGTGTGCCAACGGCATTCATTATTATATTTTTTTCTTGGCAGCGTTTGAGGACTTCGTTTCGGTCTTCGTCGAATGCTTTGAATTGAATGTGGCAGTGAGTGTCGATGATCATATGATGGTCTTTATTCAAAATCATTTTTTGGTTTAACGTTCCAACGTATGCGATGTCGCGATAGCGATATAGGTGAAGCGTAGAGGAACCGCATACACGCTGTTAAGTGATGTTGTTTTTTTCCGTTCGTCATCCAATCAGGGGGGCGAATTCGCTTACAAAATCTAAAATTATATATCCTATTTTCGGTTAAAGCTATCTCTCATATACTGCGGCATTTCTACCGACATATCTTCAACCATTCTCCTAGTTTTTTCCGCAACCGTATAGAATTGTTCCACTTTCAAAAAATGATCTTTTAATTCTAGAACACATTCATCAATGGAATTATTTGTGTATGGTCTAAAGACTTCTGCGCTGTTATTTATTTTTTGAACATCCTTGCAGTCTTGGTCATTTTCAAAAAGCATGGCTGGAATTTTAGATTTTGTAAGCGATGCGGCGGTAGTTCGGTGATTGCCGTCCAGCGCAAAATATTTAACTTTTGGGTGATTTTTTTCAAATTCATCAAATTTTTTCTTTATTTTTTTATCAAAAACAGACGCTACCAATTCTTTGGGCAAAACTATTGTTCTTGCAACAATATTAGCACAATTTTTTTGAAAAATTCTAAAATACAATTTTAAAATCACCCCATCACTCACCCCTGTCTTTAAATCGTGAATAGGATAGTCATCCATTGCTACAACTTCGTTGTCTTTAATTTCTAATAATTGCATAATTATTTATGTTATCTAGAACGATATCGATTAAATTTAAGTGTTTAATGATGACTGGTACCCAATCATGATCATTTTCTGGATGAATTTGGAACTCAATATAGGTACATGTTCTAAATATGAGCGCTCGCATATGTCGGCAATCCACGATACTTCAATACTGTTTTGGATCGGTTTCAACACAACATCATCAATGCGAAAACACGTACCCTCACCGCCAGTAAGCAAGACTGGTTTACCAGAAACGCCAAAAGCATTTAGAATATCTTGATTTGGAATATTTTCTTTCATATAAAATTTATAATTTCTACGTTATTGGCAATCGCTTCATTCGCCCCACCACACCAATCACCAAAAAACAAAAATATAATAATTTATTTCACATAACGTTTCGGCATATACGATGTTGCGATAGCAATATGGGCGGAGCGAAGCGTAGCCGTATATGCCGTGTTGTACGATGTATTTTGACGGCTAATTAAAAAAAGAAAATTTTATTCTTTCTTCGCTTCCTCTTCTGTTCCAGATTGCTGCTGCAGTGCTTGTAGATAAGCTAAAATCCGTAAATTATAAAGCTCCGCAACCTTCTCATTTATTTTATCCCAATTGTCAAAAAGTTTATCAACAAAATCTTTTTCCTTTTCTTCTTTGTTATCAAATTTTTCGGAATAATCAATTCTAATTTTCAATGCTGGGTGAGAATCATAAATACTATGTGATTGACTCATTTCCAATATTCCCGCTTGAATTTTATCAATAGTTTTTTTATCAACATCACTTAGGATTAACTCGGTGA
>CAZEYK010000028.1:0-14992 GCA_964516055.1 uncultured Gammaproteobacteria bacterium | reverse complement strand
TCAGTCAACTCAACAACTTGCGAATTATTGTCATGTCCAAGAGACTTTACATTGGTATTCTCAGCAGGACGTAATTTTGCAAGAATACGACGGAAAGGATTGGTGACAAGAGGAAAAGAAAGACACGAGCGCAATGAGGTGTTTGTCTTTGCCTGTACCTCAGCGGCAAGCACGTGGTACGCAAATCCAGAACAATCAATGCCTAAATTATGCTCCACCAAAAATGTTTTGAGAGCATCTTCGGTTAACTCAGCAAGCTGAACATGATGTTTTTTTGCCAAAAGCATGGCTTCCTGAACAATCGCATCAGGAGTCCCTTTTCCAATCATAACAGCAAGCGCTGCCCGAGCTCTAGATCGTTTATTATTAAAATACGGGCAAGAAAACGTTTTTCCTGCAATAGTCATCTGTTCGAACCCCGCAATGATATCACGCGCCTGTGTTGTAAGCGTGAGTGTGTTGTTCATACGGCATGGTCAATAATATCGCAAATACGGTGTCCAAGTGTATTAAAAACACCGTGCGCTTCCATCAATCCTTTTTCACTTTGAATTCGAAGCAAATCAGAACCAGGAGCTGTATTTGGATAGCGAGTAACAACAAATCCTTGTGTAGTTAATTTGTTTTCAATATCGAAAAGTTGTTCGTTATGCTTTTTTAATACGTCGTTTTCTTTGTTTCTTAAAATAACCTGTGCGCCATCGTCAATACGAATAAGGGAACTACGCAAAGGGATACCTAATAGTGCCGCCACATGTGCTTCAAAAATAGTGCACTGTTCGTTATTTCTTTTTGATAATTGTAACATCGACTCAAAGGTCGTTGACGCTGGTTGGCGACAATTAATTTCCAGTAGATATAATTTTTTCGTTTGTTCATCCATTACCACATCAATACCAAACAATCCTTTCCATCCAGCATCACGTAATTTTTCGCCAACAGCCGTCGCAATTTCTTCATACTGAGTTTGTTGGGTTTCATCGAGCATCTGGTGGGGGAGTGCCCAGTCATTTCCAATAGTTGCAAATGGTCTATCCGTAAAAGGCATCAATCCCGTAATTTGATAACTAATATTTCCAATAAGAATTGCCTCATTCGTCACACAAGTATTATTGGTAATCAGTGGACCATGTACATATTCAGATACACGAACGGGACGGTCAGGAAATGTGTGTTGAATATCACGAAGTTGTTCTTCATGTTCAATAAGCATTGTTCCACTCCCCGTATGTGAACGGTTGAATTGCAAGATAAAGGGCGTTCCATCCCAAAAGACCTCTTTACAAACACACACTCGGCGTGGAGGTAAATAACGAGCTAATTCATCAAGCCATGATACTTGGCTAATCTTTGGTTCAACAACATCAGAAATCGCCGCAGGAGGATTCAACAACATCCATCCATTATCACGGCAGGTTTGTTCAATTTGCTTGGTGTTTTTAAATACCAATACACGAGCAGTAGAAAGCGTGTTAATATAAGAGATAACAGCCTCATGTTGTAATAAATCCCACGTATCCAAAAGCTGTTCTTCCTTAATAAGAAAAATATCAGAGCGTGTTTGCGCCAGCGCCTTGGCAAATGGTGTTGAATTTGCAATAATACGATAACCAGACGTATCAGCTGGTAGTCCAAGCGCTCGTTCAATATCACGAGTGACATACACAACAGGAGTCTGTAGTAATTGCTCAAAAAGAGTGTTCATATAGATAAATGTTAGCTTGTTTCAGCATAATTTGCAACTAACCCGATGGCAACACAATAAACAGTTGTTTCCATGGATAGTACGTTGCCATAAGATTATGGATAATTTATACAAAACACTAAAAACCTACGGCAAGGTAAAAATAAATGAACCCCTTGCCAAACATACCACCTTCAAGATTGGCGGACCCGCAAAATATATTGTTATTGTTGAACGAATACAAGCACTCAAAGAGCTCCTCACATTTTTAAATGAACAAGGAATCCCCCTTGCAATTCTTGGCGGAGGAAGCAATATGCTTGCCAGTGATAGCGGATTTGATGGCGTTATCATACAAATAGCCGATAAATCATGCACGATCAAAGATACCACAGTTGTTGCTGCCGCCGGGATGCAAACGGTTGCACTCGCTCAGGCTACGATAAAAGCAGGGCTCACGGAATTTGAATGGGGTGTTGGCGTACCAGGAACAATTGGTGGTGCTGTGCGGGGGAATGCAGGCGCAACAGGATGGGAAATGAAAGATAATGTAGAAAAAGTAGAAGTCTATCGCGATGGAGAAACAATTATCCTCACAAATAGCGAATGCCAATTTGGCTATCGCCATAGTATATTCAAACACAATAACGATATTATTCTACGTGTTTGGCTTGCGCTCAAAAAAGGAGAAAACAAAGACAGTCTCAAACAAGCACTCCAATACATCAAGTACCGAAATGAAACACAACCCAAAGGCTATGCGTCAACGGGATGCATTTTCAAAAATGTAGAAACACAACAACTCAAAAATCCAATAAAAAATCTTCAGGAGATACCACAAGAATTTCTTGAAAACAACCGTATTCCTGCCGGGTGGTTGGTAGAGCAAGTACATATGAAAGGAAAAAAAATAGGAAATGCTGAAGTGAGCGAACGGCACGGAAACTTCATCCTTAACCTGGGAGGTGCCACTGCAGATGATGTTTTGAGCCTAATTGCCCAAATCAAGCAACAAGTAGAAGAAAAGTATGGTATAGTATTAGAAGAAGAGATTCAGATATTATAGTTAACGATTCCTGGTTCAAGGGATTTCCGTGAACTAAGAATTATTAACTATTAACCATGTTTCATATGAGTATAAACATTCAAGCAACAGGCATGGAGCTTACTGAAGCCATGAAGGAGTACGCAATAGAAAAGATGGAAGCATCCAAAAAATATTTTGATAATATCCAAAAAATTGATATAGATATTGGTATGCGATCAAACCATCATAACAAAGGGAAAATTTACTACGCAGAAGTAAATGTCTTTATTCCAAAACAAATAATTCGTGTAGTAAAAGATGCCGAAGATTTGTACAAAGCCATAGACAAAGTAAAAGATCATCTCAAAGTGGAATTTGAAAAAATAAAAGGAAAAATGCGTCACAAAGACAAACAATACATCCGTGACCAAAAAGAATATCAAATCTAAGAAAACTCCCTCACAGGGGAGTTTTCTTCTATAAATCAGCGGATATCGTGGAAAAAAGAATGGAGGCAATATAGGCTAGACAAGATCCGTACAGCATGCTAAGCTAAGCCATGCTGAAAATATGAGAATATTATTGAATTATTAGCCAATATTATGTCAATTATCAAAAAAACATACGAAAAGATTTTTGGAAGTCACAATGAGCAAATACTCAAAGAGTATAGACTTCGTATTGAACAAATCAACAACTTTGAGGCACCGTTTGAAAAATTAACCGTTCAAGAACTACAAGGAAAAACACAAGAATTTAAAAATAGACTCAAAGAAGGAGAATCCCTAGATGACATACTGCCAGAAGCATTTGCCACTGTTCGTGAAGCTGGAAAACGACTCATGGGCATGCGTCACTACGACGTACAAATGATCGGAGGAATGACCATCCACGCTGGAAAAATTGCCGAAATGAGAACAGGAGAAGGAAAAACACTCGTTGCAACCCTGCCAATATATCTCAACGCACTGGAAGGAAAAGGGGCGCATGTCATTACCGTAAATGATTATCTTGCCATGCGTGATGCCGTGTGGATGGGACAAATTTATGATTTTCTTGGACTCTCCGTGGGAATTATTCAAGGACAACGCATCAGCTACATTTACGACAAAGATGCAAAAGCAAATCCAGAAACTCAAGAAGGAAGTGACATAGATAAAGAACGAGATGAACTCGGAAGCGTAAAAGTAGAATACGACTATCTCAAACCAGCAAGCAGAAAAGAAGCATACCAATGTGACATCACGTACGGAACAAATAATGAATTTGGATTCGACTATTTGCGTGATAACATGGTCCAAGATATTTCAGACATGGTAATGCGACCAGGAGAAGAAATGCATTTTGCTGTCATCGATGAAATCGACTCTATTTTGATCGACGAAGCGCGAACACCACTGATCATTTCTGCACCAGCAGAAGAAGCCGCGGATCAATACTATCAATTTGCTCGTCTTGTAAAACAACTCCAAGAAAACGAAGACTATAACATAGACGAAAAACTTCGCAGCGCAACGCTGACTGAAGAAGGAATCAGCAAATTTGAACAATGGCTTGGTATTGAAAATATTTATGCAACAGGTGGTATCCGAATTGTGCACCATATCGAACAGGCACTCAAAGCAGAAATGTTATTTAAACGGGACAAAGATTACGTAATAGAAGAAGGACAAGTAGTAATCATCGATGAATTCACTGGAAGAAAAATGCCAGGAAGACGGTACTCACAAGGACTTCACCAAGCACTCGAAGCAAAAGAAAATGTGCCAATTCAACGAGAGAGTAGAACCCTTGCAACAATTACCTTCCAAAATCTTTTCCGCATGTACCGCAAACTTGCGGGAATGACAGGAACAGCCATCACCGAAGAAGAAGAGTTCCATATGATTTATGGACTCGATGTTGTGGTTATTCCAACAAATAAACCAGATGCACGTGTCGACCGACCTGATCGTATTTATCGCAATGATCATGCAAAATACGATGCAATCGTAAAACAAATTAAAGAGTGCAAAGCGAAAGGGCAACCAATTCTTATTGGAACAATTTCGGTAGAAAAAAATGAAGAGCTTAGTCAATTTCTTACAGCACAAGGAGTTGAACACGAAATTCTTAACGCAAAAAACCATGAACGAGAAGGAGAAATCATCGCACAAGCTGGACGTCCAAGTGCGGTAACGCTCGCCACCAATATTGCTGGTCGTGGTGTTGATATTAAACTTGGAGGATTTCCCGTTGATAAAGAAGATGAACAAAAGGTTATCAACGCTGGCGGGTTATTTGTATTAGGATCAGAACGACATGAATCACGACGTATCGACAATCAGCTCCGTGGACGGTCTGCTCGGCAAGGTGATCCAGGAGAAACACAATTTTATGTTTGTACCGATGATGATCTCATGCGAATATTTGCCGGAGACAGACTCAAGGCACTCATGACACGGCTCAACGTTCCCGAAGACATGCCAATAGAGCAGCGAACGATTACCAGAATGCTCGAAGGTGCACAACGTAAAGTAGAAGGACACAACTTTGATATCCGAAAACACCTTCTTGAATACGATGATATTTTAAACAAACAACGACACGTTATTTACAAACAACGTCGAGAAATTCTTGACATTTCAGATAAACAAGAAGTTAAAGAAAAAACGACCCAGCAAATTATCAAAGAATATATCGAGCAAGAAATTGAATTTGTTGTATCATTTCACACCACAACTCTTCCAGAAAAAAATAAAGAGGGAGAAGACGATGGGTGGAACATGAAAGAAATTTTTGAAACCATGAGAACCATCATGTCATTTTCAAATGAAGAAAGAGATACGCTCTTGCACATGGGAACTGGCGGTGAACAAAAAATGGATGACGTAGAAGCCCGAGAAGACATTATTACCTTTCTTAGCAAAAAGGCAGACGCAGAATACCAACATATTACCGAATCAATTATCAATGCCACGGGTGGAGAAGAAGAAAAAGGAAAACAAGTAGTCCGAGCAGTAGAAAAGGGAATTTTGCTTCGTGCCTTTGATGCGCTATGGGTAGAATACCTTGTGGAAATTGATCGTCTACGAAAAGGAATTGGGTTGCGTGGATACGGACAACGTGATCCACTCATTGAATACAAAAAAGAAACGTATCACATGTTCAATGCACTGCTTGCAAACATTCAAAAAGAAGTGGTCTACTCATTTTATAAAGTAGGTACTGGTATTCAACTTGCCCCGTCAGTCATGGCAACAGACAAAATGACCCTCCAAGGAGCACAAAAATCAACCAGTGCCCAGGGACAACATATAGAAAAAAAACAACGGAATGAGGAAGGAAACAAAGTGGGAAGAAATGACCCTTGTCCATGTGGAAGTGGGAAAAAGTACAAAAAGTGCCACGGTCGGGAATAAATCATTATTTCCAGTGGAAAGTACAACACAAAAATAATCCAAGATATGACGGGATTATTTTTTTTGGAAAAGAACAAAACAAATGCCGGATATGTACGGATTTACCCTTCCTTAATATGTGCACAGTTGACGAAAATTCCCATATTCGATACAATCTACCCGCATCCTAACTAACGAAGCACATACAGATATATAGAAGAATTTATGGCTAAATCAACCCAAAAAGACCTCAGATCAAAAATCAGATGGGGAATCGTAGGTATTCTTGTGTTACTCCTCGTTACTATCGCATTCGACGCACCAACACAAATAAATAATGGGATTCAAAAATTTAATACCGCCACAGGCATTGGTCTTCCTCATGTACCAGAAAAACTGTTTAGTTTAGGACTGGATCTTCAAGGAGGAGCCCATCTTGTATATGAAGCAGACGTAAAAAACATCGAATCAAAAGAACAAGTCGATGCGGTAGAAGGTGTCCGAGATGTTATTGAACGACGCATTAACGCCCTTGGTGTAGGAGAACCAAGTATTCATACAGCAAAAGTAGGAGATGTATACAGAATTAACGTAGATTTGCCAGGAGTAACAGACGTCAACGAAGCAATCAGTCGTATTGGTGAAACGCCAATTCTTGAATTTAGAGAACAAAACACCGAACAACCACGAGAGCTTACCGAAGAAGAACAAGCACAAATTGATCAATACAATAAAGACGCCAAAGAAAAAATTGACAACATCAAAAAAGAAATAGATGAAGGACTCTCTTTTGAAGACGGAGTACTTACGTATTCAGAAGACACCGCAAGCAACATAAACAATGGAAGCCTTGGTTTTGTTGCCCCAAGCCAACTTACCCCAGAACTCAGTGATTGGGCAAAAAATGCAAAGGAAGGAGACCTTAGCGACGTAGTTAACCTTTCAGGTGGCTACCACATTTTCAAACGTGGGGGAGAACAACCAGGAGAAAAAGAAGTTCGTGCCAGCCATATCCTCATTTGTTACACTGGAGCAACACGATGTAATTCAGATAAATATTCAAAACAAGAAGCCTTAGATAAGGCAAAAGAACTTTTTGATCAAGCCAATGCAGAAAATTTTGCTGACTTAGCCAAAGAATTTTCAACAGAACCCGGAGCAGATAAATCAGCCGGAGATCTTGGATTTTTTAGAGAAGGACAAATGGTTTCAGCATTTAATGATGCTGTCTTCAATGTACAAATTGGACAAATTCTCGGGCCAGTAGAAACAGAATTTGGGTACCACATAATCTATAAAACAGAAGAACAAATAGTTCCAAATATTGAACTTTCTCATATTTTTATTAAAACAGAAACAAAAGAAGATATTCTTCCAACACCAGAAGAATTTGTACCAACAACACTTTCTGGAAAACAACTTGAGCGAGCGCAAGTGGTAACTAATTCACAAACAGGAGAGGTTCAAGTAAGTTTGCAATTTGATGCTGAAGGAAGAGCAATATTTGCATCACTTACAGAAAAATATATTGGAAAACCAATCGCTATTTATCTTGACGGAGAACCAATTAGTATTCCAGTAGTACAAACAATCATTACCGATGGACAAGCCGTCATTACTGGTGGGTTTGATATTCAAGAAGCAAAACTTCTTGCACAACGACTGAACGCAGGTGCACTTCCTGTCCCAGTAGAACTTGTTGGACAACAAACAGTCGGAGCAACGCTTGGCGCTGAATCATTAGCAAAAAGTCTTAAAGCCGGAGCTATCGCTCTCGTCCTTGTAATGATTTACATGATTATCTATTACCGATTACCGGGAATTCTTTCTGTCATTGCACTTGGGCTATATATGTCACTTACTCTTGCTATTTTCAAACTTGTGGGAGTAACAATCACCCTTGCGGGAATTGCCGGGTTTATTCTTTCCATAGGAATGGCCGTTGATGCAAACGTGCTTATATTTGAGCGTCTTAAAGAAGAAATCAAAAAAGGAAAGTCATTAGAAACCGCTGTTGAACAAGGATTCGAACGAGCGTGGAGTGCCATTAAAGATGGAAACATTTCAACTATCATTACCTGTATCTTGCTCATTTGGTTGGGATCAAGTTTTGTGCAAGGATTTGCATTTACTCTTGCGATCGGAATTCTTGTTAGTATGTTTTCAGCAATTACTGTTACTCGTGTCATGTTGCGATTTGTTTCACCATGGTTCAATGAACAGAAACAAAAATTATTCTTTGGTATAACAAAAAAATAACTTAATTCTAAGAAACAACGTTTATCCTTGAATCCCGAACCACGCATATGATCAATCTCATAAAACACAAAAACATTCCATTCATTATTTCTTCAACACTTTTTCTGTTGAGTGTCATTCTTCTTGGTGTTTTTGGACTAAAACCAGGAATTGACTTTACTGGCGGATCACTTATGGAAGTATCCTTCAGTGGTGAAAGACCTTCACTGGAACAAATGCAACAAACAACCGCACCACTTGAAGAAGAACTAGGATCAGTACTTGTACAACCAATTGATGAAGATAGTTATCTTGTAAAAACACCCTTCATTTCAGAAGAACAACATCAAATAGTTCTACAAACAATTCGTACAGCATACCAAACAGAAGAAAACATAGTGAGAGAAGAAAGAGTAGAAACTATTGGACCAACAGTAAGCTCACAACTCAAAGAACGAGCATTTCTTGCTGCCATTGCTGTCATTGTCGCAATTATTTTGTATGTAGCCTACGCATTTAGAAAAGCATCAAAACAACAAGTGTCATCATGGAAATACGGAGTAACTGCAATTATTGCCCTTATTCATGACGTAACCATCACTATGGCAGTATTTGCTCTTCTTGGAAAATATGCTGGAGTAGAGGTAGATATTCCATTTGTTGTCGCATTACTTACTATCCTTGGATACTCAGTAAATGATACCATTGTTGTCTTCGATAGAATTAGAGAAAATCTTATAAAAAAGACTGGTCACAAATTTGAAGACATGGTAAACATGGGGGTAAATGAATCATTTACTCGATCAGTAAATACCTCAGTTACCACACTTATCGTGCTTGTTGCAGTATATCTTTTTGGGGGAGATTCAGTACATTATTTTTCATTAGCACTCATTATCGGAATTATCGTGGGAACGTATTCGTCTATATTTCTTGCTAGTCCACTCCTCGTTGTCTGGCAACAGCTTGCACATAAAAAATAAACAAACACAAAAAATTGATCAGAAAATGGTCAATTTTTTTATAGAGATAAAATAGAGAAGATGTTTCATCTTCTCTATTTATGATATACTAACAATAATATATATCGTGTCATTGCCACCCCATAAAGAAGGGTGGGGATACTTATTCAAAGTATTCTCGTCAAAGGCTAATCATCCTCCTTTTAGGATGAAACGATAATCTACTATACTATGTCAGATAATTTTATTCGGCACCTCATTGCCATAATTAGTACAATCATTGCATTCATTATTTTTGTTATTGGATACAGTGCTGGTACGGCAGGATGGTGGTGGGCAGGAATCATGGTATTAGGAGTATATGTCATCGTACATAAATTGGTTGATGTATAAATTAACCTATGCTGGATTTGGGATTTGTACAAATAAATACGGATCAAATAGTCAAAGGGTTCAACGCATTTCTGTTTGATCAAACCATATATCAAATTGCATGGGATATTTTTGTTTTAGGAGGATGGCTCCTTCTTTTTTGGATACTGCTCAATTTTGCACTTGATTTTTATGTGGATTATCGAAGCGGAAAATATACAGCAGATTGGAAATTTGTCGTACTTGCTATCGATGTTCCACAACTCAATGTCCAAACACCAAAAGCGGTAGAACAACTATTCACTCAACTTGCTGGTGCACTAGAAAGTCCCGATGTCGGGGAAAAGTTTCGAGGGGGATATGTACCAAGAGAATTTAGCTTTGAAATTATTAGTATAGAGGGATATATCCAATTTATCATTCGTACGGAAGAAAAATTTAGAGATCTTGTAGAGGCCGCCATGTACGCCCAATATCCTGAAGCAGAAATTAGTGAAGTAGAAGATTATATTGATTCTGTACCAGATAAATATCCCAATACTACCCACGATATGTGGGGAGCAGATTTTATTTTGGCAGAAAATGATGCCTATCCAATTCGTTCATACACCGAATTTGAACATAACATCTCAAAAGATACCGTACTCAAAGATCCAATGGGAACATTCTTAGAAAGTTTTAGTAGAATAGGGGCAGGGGAACAAATGTGGTTTCAAATTGTGATACGGCCAACAGATAACAAATGGAAAGAAAAAGCAATAGATGCTATTAAAGAATTCATTGGAGACAAAAGTCTCAAAAAGAAAAAACCATCAATATTTTCATCACTCACATCAGGCGGAATCATGGGAGAATTAAAAGGGCTTGCCGACGAAGCACAAACGCAAATTCTTGGTGCCGTTCTTGGTGTTGGTGGAGCAGCAGCTGCCGCAGCTGAAGGAGAACCTCCTAATAATCTCAAGAGCATGACTCCCGGACAAGTAAAACTCGTAGAAGAAATGGAAAAGAAAATTGGAAAAATAGGATTCAAAACAAAACTTCGAGCAATCTATGTGGCACGAAAAGAAGTCTTCAAACCAGAGCGGGGAGTACATGCAATGATTGGAGCTATCAATCAATTTAATATTCCAAACGCAAATTCTATTGTTCCTGGCTATGGACCTGGTGCGTCATATTTTATGAAAGATAAGCGAACCGCACAAAGAAAAATGCTCATCATGAATGCCTACAAAAAGCGTAAACTTAAAGGACCAAAAAATCCGTATGTATTAAATATTGAAGAGCTTGCTACTATTTGGCATTTTCCAATGTCACACGTTCGAACACCACTTCTCCAAAAAGCAGGTGCCAAACAATCCGAACCACCATCAAATCTTCCTGTGGAACTTATTGCGGGAATTTCCTACTCTTCACGAGAGGAGCCTATTGATCCACAAGCACCAGTACAACCAATTGATTCTGGCTACATAGTAGATTCACAAGGGGGATTCAACAGTGATCAAGAATTTGGATAAGCCTAGAAAAAATATTTTGTATATAAAAAACATATAATAAAAAGCGCGAGAATTTCTCGTGTCTTTTAGTACAGACTACATGATAGAATAGGTGATATGTAAGGCACTTGAAAAACAGCATAAAATATGCTAATCTCCCCCGACAGATAAAAATAGCCCAATATGTGGATTAATAATATCCTCAATAATAACGAAAAAATTCTCGCACTCTCACCAATGGCCGACATGACCGATTCAGCTTTTTGTCAGATCGTCAGACAAATTGGAGGAGCAAGTGTGGTTTTTAGAGAAATGGTTTCTAGTGAAGCTATTGTTCGTGATAATGAAAAAACACTAGGCATGACTGATTTTGTAGAAGCCGAACGACCAATTGTACAACAAATTTTTGGAGCAGATCCAAAAACGATGGCGCTTGCTGCCGAGCGTGTTATGGCACATGCCAATCCTGAAGGGATAGATATTAACATGGGGTGTCCCGTGTATAAACTCACCAGCAACTTCAATGGTGCCGCACTCATGAAAGAGCCAGAACTTGCCGCAACTATTGTGCGTGACATAAAAAAAGCAATAGGGGACACACCACTTTCAGTCAAAATTAGGTTGGGTTGGGACAATCCAGATACGTTCAAAACATTCATTCCAAAAATGGAAGAAGCAGGTGCTAGTCTCATTACTATGCACGGACGAACAAAGGCGCAAGGATATAGTGGCAAAAGCGACTGGGAGAGACTTCGCCAAGCAAAAGAAATTGCTACCGTACCATTTCTCGCCAACGGAGATATTCATGAATCGCATCAAGTACAAGAAGTATTAACCCAAACAGGAGCAGACGGTGTGCTCATCGCTCGTGGTGCACTGGGGAACCCATGGTTTTTTAAACAGGTGATAGAGCCAAACTATACGGTAACAAGAGAAGAACGAATCAATACCGTTCTCACACATGCTAAACTCCATATCAAGCATCATTCGGTACTTCGCTCTCTTGCCAAACGAAATAAACTTGCTGGAGTAACTCCAGAAGAGTTAGAAAAAAATAGCATCGTCACCTTCCGCAAACATCTTTCTTGGTATTTCAAATCAATAAAAATACAACAAGAACTTTCCGGAATAAAAGAATGGCGAGGACAACTCGTGAGAGTAAACTCAATAGAAGAACTAGAAGAAGTGCTCACAGAATTTCCTAAACCAAAAACGACCAGTTAATACTGGCCGTTTTTTATTATTGAGGACGTTATCTTTCAGCAAAAGGAGGCGCTGCAAAGATTGTTTCTTTTTGTTCACGAGTTACGCCGCCATTTTCATGAAGTATACCGGTAAGCATTTTTACTTTGCCATCTTCTTTCTTTAATACGGATATAATATCAGCACGTTGTTCTGCCATTTTTCGATCAAGATAATCTTTGGTTACCATGGCAGATTTTACACCAATCATGTCTCCTTTCAATTTTGAGACGTCTCCTTTGAGACCTGATACATCTTCCTTCAATATCGAGACATCTTGTTTTAATTCAGAAACATCTTTCTTTAACCAAGATATATCATGTTCCATATGTTCCAAGCGAACATCAATTGATGTTGAAAAGGCATGAATAGCCTCCAAAATTTCTTGTTTCCCCTCCATAGAGTTACATATTAATAGATAAATAATGTAACAATAGTATAGCAACTACTTTTTTTCCGCACAAATAACCGTGTTCAAGAGCAATCGGGCAACAGTTATTGGACCGATACCTCCTGGGGTAGGAGTTACCCATGCGCCAGCATCAAGAACTTCTTGCACATGTACATCACCATACATTTTTCCATCTTCAAAACATACTCCCGTATCAATCACAATGGCTCCTGGTTTTACCATATCACCACGAACCAAATCTTTTTTCCCTACAGCACTTACAATAATATCAGCCTGAAGACAGAGTTCTTTGGTATTTGTTGTTTTACTATGACACACAGAAACAATTGATCCCATGTGTTCAAAAATAATAGCCATTGGTTTTCCCACAAGCGCGCCACGACCAAGGATTGTTACGTGTTTATCACGAACCGTAACAGCAAGGTGTTCAAGAATACTCAATACAGCTCCGGGAGTAGGGGGCAGTACAACAGCCGTACTGGCCTCAAGTGAAGAAAGATTTTCTGAGTGTAAACAGTCCACATCAACAGCAGGAGAAACGGCATCAAGTACTTCACGGGTATACAAATGATCTGGAATAGGAAGTTGAACAATAAGTCCAGAAAGCATGGGATCTTCTTGAATAGCCGTAATCTGTGCAATCAGCGTTGTTTGATCAATATCAGCAGGGAAGTGGTGCAAAAAAAATTCAATACCAACCGTTTGTGCAGCTTCACCTTTTTTTCGAACATACGTTGCTGATGGTTGATCATCTCCCACCAAAATAACCGCCAGTTTCACAGGATGGCCTTGTTTTTTGAGAGAAGAAACACGCTCTGCCACTGTAGACAAAATTTGTTGCGCAATAGGTTTTCCCTTAATTTTTTTATTCATAATAACAAAACAATAGCAAAATAGAGCAAAAAATTCAATATAAAACACCCAGAATAATCTAGGTGTCTTTTTTTGTATTAAGTATGACGTCGTCCACCACGTTGTTTATTTCCCGTTCGTCTATGACCAGCTGTTGGACGTTGGTCTTGTCTTGGGGAAGAAGAAAAATTGGATCCTCCTCCACTACGACGTTTTTTTCGAGCACCACCACCAGATTGTCCCCCGCGTCCTCCACGACCGCGACTACCTGAATGCATTGATTGCGGTTCACGTGGTGCGGGTCGTTTTGCTGGAAGTGTTGGGAGGTTCATAAGAGAAAGAGATTTACGGATCAGTTGTTCAATTTTCTTTACATCGCCACGTTGATCTGGTGTGGCAAATGAAATTGCTTTTCCAGATCGTCCTGCACGACCGGTTCGTCCAATACGGTGAACATAGTCTTCACTATTTTCAGGAAGATCAAAGTTTATCACCAATCCAAGATGGCTCACATCAATACCACGTGCTGCAATGTCTGTTGCAACCATAATACGAAAAGATCCTTTGGTAAATCCTTCCAGTGCTTTTTCTCGTTGGGTTTGTGATCGGTTTCCATGGATTTCTGTTGCCGTGTGTCCCATGTTTACAATATCGCGAGCAATTCGTTTTGCCCCATGTTTTGTTCGTGAGAACACAAGGACGGTTTCTTCCTTATATTCGGCAAGAATAGAATCAAGCAAGCGAATTTTATCACCTTTTTGTACAATAAATAGTTCTTGTTCCACATTCTTTGCAGCCGTTCCTTGCGGAGCAATTTCAATGCGCAATGGCATTTTCATAAATTTACTCGCAAGTGTAGAAATAGAACTTGGCATGGTTGCTGAAAAAAGCATCATCTGCTTATCTTTTGGTGATAATTGTAAAATCTTTTTAATTTGTGGCAAAAATCCTATATCAAGCATTCGATCAGCTTCATCAAAAGTAATGATGGTGATCTTATTAAGCGTATAAATTTTTTGATCAATCAAGTCCATCAATCGCCCTGGTGTGGCAATTACGATATGTGGATTTTTTTGTAATGCTTTTTGTTGGCGAAATTGGGGTGTTCCACCAATAATTACCGCTGTTTTAAGTCCAATAGGAGCGCCAATTTGGGTAAGTGCCTCATCAACTTGCAAGGCAAGTTCACGAGTAGGTACAAGGATAAGTCCGTGTCCTTTATTCTCAGCAATCCGTTGAATCATTGGAATACCAAAAGCAAGAGTCTTTCCAGTCCCTGTTTGCGCAATACCAATGACATCTTTTCCAGCAAGTCCGCCAGGAATAATTT
>CAZEYK010000027.1:0-15363 GCA_964516055.1 uncultured Gammaproteobacteria bacterium | reverse complement strand
GGATAACTTCTATAGCTGCCGCCGTGGTGGAATTGGTAGACACGCACGACTCAAAATCGTGTGCCGAAAGGCATGTGGGTTCAATTCCCACCGGCGGTACAAAGCGAAGAACAGACTACGGGGTAGTCTGTTCTTTTTTTGTGATACACATCTATTTTTTACTCAGGAGTATACCTTTTTACTTTGAGCACATTTGGGACTTCCCATAGACTATTTATGTCTACATTACCAATGTCTGATATAACTCCAGTGGAGAACAATCTTTTTCATACTTTTTATAAAAAAAATCGAAAAATACTTCCGGCTCCAACAGAAAGAAGGGTAACAATAGTTGCCGCAATACACACTCCCACAGCGATGAGGGTTACTGATTTTTTAAATGGGATATTAAAAATGAATGCGGCAAGTGATCCTGTCCAGGCTCCGGTGAATGGTAAGGGGATACCCACAAATAATACGAGTGCGATGGCTCCAAATTTTGCATGGTTTTCTCCAAATTGTTTTTCTGCCGCTTTGAGCTTCCTTTTGATGACGCCTCCAATGAATGGTTGTTTTACCACCCAATCATGAATTTTTGGCATAAGAAGCAGTGTAACTATTGTGGGAGCTATATTTCCACAAACAGCAATAATCCATGTTTGCCAAATGGGCAGATGATATAATTCTATGCCAATAGGAATAGAGGCTCTAAGCTCAGTGATAGGAAGCATAGATAAAAAAAACACCGACCATCCAGGAGGAAATGCTTGAAACCACATTGCGGGATTTAATTGAAACATATGGCGTTTTTTTAATTTTCAGTTTAGAGTATTTGGTTTTTCCCAAATGAATAATACCTCTACATTTATGTTTTTAGAATACTATTTTGTGGCATCTTCGCTTTCCCATTCATAATTATCAAATACGGCTTGAGCAATATCTCGAGCTTCTATGAAGCGCGCTTCATGAACGTTTGTTCCAAGAATTACTACATCGATGATATGCCCTTTTTCATCTTCAACTTGCATGATGAAATTATATCCAGATGCATTGATAAATCCTGTTTTCCCTCCACGGATATTATATAAGTGGTGAGGAATCCAATTGAGTAAGAGCCAATCGGTATTTCGCAGAGTAGCAGAGGTGTCTCTTTGTTCGGAGTAGAGAGTTACTTCATCCATCAATACGGTATTTTGTATTTTTTCTAATTTGAGTGCTTCATCTAATAATAGGACAAGATCTGAGGCTGTTGATACATTTTGATTGTTTAGCCCAGTTGGTTCTTCAAAATGTGTATCGATCATACCAAGCTCCATAGCTTTTTGATTCATTCTCTCAACAAAGGCTTCTCGTGGCCAGCCGATACTATCTGCAAGTGTAAGAATTGCTTTGTTTGATGAGGCAACAAGTGCTGCTCGCCACAGTTCATCTATTGTGTACACATCCCCAGCATACATGTGACTGTCGATCAAATCATCAGGAACGACGGTAGCTTTTTGTTCCCAATCAACATATCCTTCAAGAATAACTAATGCACTCATGAGTTTGCTGATACTCGCGATTGGTCGTTTGGTGTATTCATTTTTTTTGTACAAGACAGCCCCGGTTTTATTATCTTTTACAATCATTGCTTTTGCCGTAAATTGTTCTTGTGGCGGCAATGTTCCCACTAATTGTGGTGTTTGTTGTGGAATTGGTGGTTCTACGGTGATATCTCCACCGATGATGTGCTCTAAATTTTGTGACTGTGCATTTTTGACACTATCCAAAAATGATTTTCCGTTTAGTGTGTCGCTATTGGTGACAAGTTCCTGTTGGTCATTATCTCTTGCGGTGTACCAGCCAATAGATACCGCAAGTATGAGTACTAATATAAAAATTCCGACGATAATGCGCCAGGTGTCTTTTGGTTTTTCTATGCTAAATGAGAGGCTATTCTTTTTTTTCATAGTTCAGGAGTAACTTCGCTACGTACGCTTGTAATGTGTTGATGCTTGTTGAGTATTTCATATTCAGGAAGATCTTCCACACTCTGAATGCCTAAATGGCTCAGCGCATCCATTGAAAGTGTATAGGTTGGCATGATATCTGTTTTTCCTTCTTGTTCATTTATTAGTGCACGCATCAGCAAGTTTCGAATAATGATGGAACAGTTTACTCCTCGTATTTCTTCAAGTTCTGGTCGAGATATTGGACCACAATAGGCAATAACAGTGAGTGTTTCTAATTGTGCTTTAGTCAATTCTCCAGCAACTTCGTCTTTCATAAAGGTTTCAATAGCGTCGTTGTTTTGCGGATTGGTGGCCATTTGTACGGTGTCGTTGCTCTCTAAAATATGAATACCTGAATCTTCTTTATTATATTTTAATTTCAAATTTTCTAAGGCTTCGATAACATCACCTTCTTGTTTGTGTATTGCGTTGGCAATTTTTTGGGCGGTGAGTGGTTTTGAGGCAACAAAGAGTATTGATTCAATATTGCTTATGATGGACATATACGGTTTATGTTCAATGTCTAATGGGTAATTTCCCAGTCTTGGCATGACTGGATATTATATAGTGAAGATACGTTACGCTATACTTTCAATAGCGATATCTCCATACAGACTGTCTTGGGTTAATGAAATTGTTCGTTGTTTTACTAGTTCTAACAGTGCAAGAAAACTGACAATGAGCTCTGTTCTATTTTGTTTTTGATCAATGACTTCAAAAAAATAGATCTTTTTTTGTTTTTGTAATATTACTTGTATCGCGAGAATTTTTTCTTTCATGCTAATCGTTTTGTCTATATGGGTTTTTGGGAGTGGCTTTGGTGGAGCAAGACGTTTTACCAGTTGCTGCATTCTGCTGTGTAGTTGCTCTACGGTAGCGTTTTGAGGCGGGACAAAGCCTTCAGGTTTTCTTGGTGATTCGATGCGAAATACTGACTTATGTGGAGCAAGCCATTGTGCGTTAAGTTTTTTGCTGGCATCAACAAATGCTTTATACCGAGTGAGTTGATCTTTGAGACTTGTTTCGTCTTCTTCTTCAGTAAGGCTAAATTGTGGTAATAATTGCCGCGACTTAAGCAGAAGCAGCTTTGTGGCCATAACCAAAAAATCAGAGAGCTCACTGGGGTTTGCCTCATCGAGTGTGTCGATATACTTTATGTATTGTTCGGTTACTTCTGAAATGGCAAGTTCAGTGATTTCTAATTTTTTTTCTTGGATAAGCCCGAGAAGTAAATCCAGTGGTCCATCGAATTGTGTGAGGGTAAATTGCATCATATCATGAGGGCAAAGCTGCTCCTCTATATTCAAGAGGAGTTATCACAAAACTATGCACTATTCTACCTTTTCGAGACGTAACTGTCCATGAGAGACATAGAGCAACTGTTTAAGAGTGCTTGGGGTTATGGTAATTGAATCACCAATACTCCCCCACTTATCCCAATTGGTTATTGTATATAAGCCCGTTGGACTTTCAAATGCCCCAAATCCGGTGAATCCATTATGATCGTAGGTTCTGATAATTTCTATTTGTGAGTCCTTATAAGAAACGGTTAACTCCTGCGTTGGCTTGAATGCGTCGTGATACGTATACATGGGAATTCGTTCCCCTGTCAATTTTTTTCCTCGTTCAAGCTCTATGGCCTCAAAAATAGCGTTCCTCATGACCTGTGCGCCTTGTACGTTATCTGGGAGTGCAATAATGGTATAGGGTGTTTGTTCATCTAGTTGGTCGATATTTTCTGAATGTATTAATTCTTTTACGAGCGTATCTGCTGTTTGCCAATAGGAAAATCGTAATTGAGTGGCTTGAATATTGATAAAAAAGATGAGCATGATGAGTAATGCAAAGAGGTGCTGTCTTTTTTTGTGGTGGATGGTAAGCAGGTGGAGACAAATGCTGCAGAGGATAACAGCAATGGTTGAACTGAGGTAGACATAACGATTTCCTTCTTCATTTATTTGATTAAACGCAACAAACAAAAATGGCACGGTTGATACAACATACAGAGAAAGGAGTAACACCATTCCTTTATTTTTTCGAATGAGATACAAGAGTACTCCAAAAAATCCGATAGCTATGGGGAGGACTACATATGCCCCTGTATGCATGAATACCGCAAGATGCATGCGCCATTCAGGGAAAAATATAGCAGCAGTCATCTCTGTAAACATGCGTTCCATGTTACCGAAGTTTACTGCCAGTGACCCTGTGTACGCTGCTGTAGCACTCCCTGTAGCGTGTGAACGAAGCAATAGGTATCCCAAGGTTATCATTATATATGGGAGTACTCCTATCGCTCTTTTTTTCATGTCGGACAAAACTGCATTAAACGTCTGATGTTTTGTTGTACTCCCTTTTTGTACCTGCCTTTTCTTGTAGGTAAATAGTTCTATAATGCCTATTATAGGAAGGATGGTAATAGCAGTATCTTTTGCACCTAACGCAATTCCTGTTGCAACAAGACTAAGTACAAGCCATTGAACACGATTGGTGTTCTTGTATGTAAGGTACCACATGATCGCACACAAAAATCCAACTGTTGCCAAAAGATGCGGCTGTACACTAATCCACGCGATGGCATTTACGTGAACCGGCATGACAGAAAAAAGAATAGCTGCTGCAGCAGGAATTTGGCTTTTTGGGGCAAATATTTTTGCAACATAATACACCGCAATGGTGGCAAAAAAATGAAGCAGTAGAGACACAACATGATACCCTAATGGATTGAGACCAAACAGTTTATATTCTGCGATAAATAACAGTTTGAATACTGGTCCATATGAGTGTCCGATATTGGTGCCAAGAAGGTTGGTTTTAAATATGTCTATAATCGACTGGGTGTTCTGTGCAACGATATGCAGCATGTGATAATCGTCACTAAAAAATCCCAACCGTAGTAATGGTCCGTGGACAAGAAATATAATAACCCCTATGCTCAAAAATACGAGCCGTTCTTTATGATTGTTGAGTATGGTAGTGGCCTTTTTTTTCATGTGATTTTATGTACTGAATATCGTTGATTATTTGTCTGCCATGGGTCCGTATGGAAATGCTACCGCGAGTTTTGCATGACGGTTTAATTTGTACGGGAATTTCTGCTATGATTTTTCTTTGCGCGGTTGCGGCGAGTAATAGTTCTATATCACAAACCCAATTGCTCGTTTGAATAACGGAAAATAATGCGATTGCGGCATGATAGCGAAAAAACTTAAATCCACACTGGGTGTCGGTAAATCTCCTAACTTTCTGTGGTAGCAGGAGGCGAAATAGTTTGGTATACAGAAGACGATAGGGTGTATAATCTTTTTGGCTTTGTTCTCTTTTTCCGATGACAACATCGGTAGAGCTCTTTATTTGAAAGACAGTGATTACTTCTGTTATTTTTTTTAATCCGTAAGGAAGTTCAACATCGGTGAATCCAATAATATCTGTGGGTTTTGCGTTTTTTGTTGCAAGTGCAAGGGCACTTCCCTTCCCTTTGTTTTGTTCATACGAATGTATGGTTGAAGGAAGTAAGGACTCTGCAAGTATGTCCGTTAGTATTGTGAGTGAGGCGTCGGTACTTCCATCGTTTACAAAAATGACCTCGTGAAACGGGTGTGCTTTGTGAAATACCTCAAGGTCTGCTATGGTTGAGATAAGATACGTAGCGCCATTGTAGATGGGAATGATAATGGTAAGGCGTAGCATAGTGCCACTATAATATCTGTTTTTGCTGGGTTTAGCAATAATTTAACATACACCACCATTACTTTATACACTACATAAAAAACAGACCACTGCGGTCTGTTTTTTTGTGTCTATTTTTTATGTTGTATTTTCCCTATTGTTGTTGGATATCCACTTTTATAGAGAGTTCTTTCAATTGTGCATCATCAACGACAGCGGGACTACCGACCATGGGTTCTTCTGCTTTTTGATTTTTTGGGAATGGTACAACTGCTCGAAGATTCTTTTCTCCAAGAAGAAGCATAACGAGGCGTTCAATACCTGGCGCAAATCCACAGTGAGGTGGTGCTCCATATTCAAATGCTTTAATCATGTGACCAAATTTTGCGTCGACAGCAGCCTTGTTGTATCCCGCTATTTCAAATGCTTTATACATGATTTCTGGATCTTTATTTCGAACAGCACCGCTTGAAATTTCGAGTCCGTTTGCGATGATGTCGTATTGATCAGCAAGGAGGGTAAGTGGATCTTGATTGTTGAGTGCATCAAGACCGCCTTGTGGCATGGAAAATGGATTGTGTGCAAAGTCAATTTTGTTATCTTTGTCATTCCATTCGTAGAATGGAAAATCAACGACCCATGCCCAGGCAATAAGATCTTTGTCTACCAGATTCATTTTGTCTCCCAGGTATTCACGAATAACACCAAGAGACTTGCAAGAAATTTCCCAATTATCTGCGCTAAATAGGAGGATTGCGTTTTCTTTGAGTTCGAGCATGTTTATGAGTTTTGTTTGTTGTGCGTCGTTGAAGAATTTACTGACTCCTCCATCGAACGCTCCATCAACGAATTTCATCCATGCGAGTCCTTTTGCACCGGCTTGTTTTGCTTTTGTTTCTAATTCTGACTCGATAACTTTTCGGCTAAATTCATGTCCTCCTGGTACCGCCATAACACGAACATGTTCTGCGCTAGAAAATACCTGAAAGTCTGTTTCTTTTGCCCAATCAGTTATTTCTACCAGTTTGAGATTGTGGCGAAGGTCTGGTCTGTCGCTTCCGTACGTTTCCATGACGGTGTTGTATGGAATGCGAGGAAATGGTTTTTGCATGACTTTTTTCCCAGCGACTTTTTCTGTCAGTTCAACAAAGAGTGGTTCCATGAGCGTAAAAAATTCATCTCGGGTAAGAAAACTCGTTTCACAATCAAGTTGATAAAATTCTCCTGGTGATCGATCTGCTCGAGGATCTTCGTCGCGCATGCATGGAGCAATTTGGTAATAGCGATCAAATCCGGCAACCATACACAGTTGTTTGTATTGTTGTGGGGCTTGAGGTAGTGCGTAAAATTTTCCTGGGTGAATCCGACTTGGGACAAGAAAATCCCGCGCTCCTTCTGGTGAAGATACGGTAAGAATTGGCGTAGCAATATGCACAAAATCTCGTGATTGCATGTATGCATGGATGTGTTGTTCCATTTTATTACGGAAAAGTATATTGTCTCGAAGACGTTCACGGCGAAGTTCAAGAAAACGATAGGTCAACCGAAGTTCTTCATCTTCCTCTCCTTTATTTGTTTCAAATATTTCAAATGGCATGGCTTTTGCGGTGCTTAGTACTTCAATATGTTTTGCCATCAATTCGATATCTCCTGTGGCTATGTTGTCATTTGCGGTGCCTTCTTGCCGTTTCACCACGTCTCCTGTTACTTTAATGATGTATTCGTATTTGAGTCCATCCGCAATAGCAAAATGTTCTCCCATGTCAGGATTGAACACAATTTGTGTGAGACCATATCTATCTCGTAAATCAACAAACACAAGACCGCCCAAATTACGGCGTTTGTGGACCCATCCTGAGAGGGTTACTTCTGTTCCTACATGCTCGGTGCGGAGCTCTCCGCAGGTGTGTGTTCTATACATATTTTTCGCTTAATATACTGGAATATTGTAGCAGATTTGGAAGGATTTGCAAGTGTTTTTGAGTGGCTTTTTCCCCCTGTGTTCAGGTACCTTTTTGTACCACAGATGAGTGCGCCTATGTGATTTGATAGATGTTATGAGGAAGCGTTTGTAAAAATTTTTTAAACATGTCCCCTGTTAGTTCTATAGAGGCGGTATTTCTGTTGGGATGAAAACTCACAATCTCTGCATTGGATACATCTTGGTCTATGCAAAGTTCTATTTCATGATGAGGATCATTGAGCAGCCCAAAGGGAGAAACTGATCCTGGCTCAAGTCCCAGTTTTTCTTTTACTGCTTCGGCACTGGCGAAGCTCATTTTTTTTTCGCCAATGGTTTCACTAATTTTTTTTATATCAGCTCTTTTTGTGGCAGGAAGTACTACTAATACATACCGTTTTCCTTTCTGATCTTTGAGCAACAAATTTTTGCATGCGAGTCCTGGAATGTTGCCACAGTGTGTTTCTGCTTCTTCACAGGTATACACCGCGGGGTGCTCGTGCATGATGTAGCTGATGTGATTGTCTTCTAAATATTGTTCAACGGAATTCATATGCTGAGTTTGTATATCTGTATTTTGTACAAAATACATTTGAGTTAGGCTACTTTTTTTTCACAACTTTACTGAGATTGTATATGGCGGTCAGCGTAAATACAATTTGAAGGATAATGAATACGATGTCTCCAATATAGAGACTGTATACTTCTAAACAAAGGCCCCCAATGATATAGAGTATATCCTGTGTTTTTCTTTTTTTTATTATAATACCAACTGAAATAAGTACGAGTCCAATGGCTCCAATGAGTTTGACGATATACATAAAAGTTAGTTTAGCTGCCAAATAGTATAGTTGAGATATGTGGCAAAAGATACCCACGCAATATAGGGCAACATGAGTATGCCTGCCCACGTATTCACTCGCCAGAAGAGTATTGTGGTCACAATAATGAACCCAAGCAATATAATAATTTCTACAAATGATCCTCCTGGATTTTTCATACCAAAAAAGAGTATAGACCACAGCGCATTAAGGGCGAGCTGCACGGTGTATAGGGATAAGGCACGCGTTGTTTGCTTACTTCCTTTGTGTTGGTACACAAGTGCAGCGGCTATTCCCATGAGCGTATAGAGGAGTATCCATACAGGTCCAAAAAGCCAACTTGGTGGATTCCATAATGGTTTTGACAGTGTGGTGTACCAAGTACCAACGCTGTTTGTCGTAAAAAAGGCTCCAATACCTCCGGCACACTGGGCGATGAGAATGGAAATGATATATGGAATACTATTCATATTGTAAAAAAAAATAATAGAGAATGATTATACTATAGTGGTAATTTCCTGAATGTTATGAACGTGAAAAAATAATTTACTCGACAATGTCATGTTGTTCAGGGGTCCATTTAGGAGCATTTACTAATGCAAGCAATAATTGATTCCCCTCTACCCAATAAATTTCCCCTATGTTAAAAAAGTAGACATCTCCTTCGTGAATTGAGGCATCGCCTTTTTCCGAATGAACGATACCTGAACCGGATATAACAAAGTATACTTCTTCGCACTCTCTATTTGTTACTCTTTTTTGTTCTGGATACCGACCATCAATGAATGCAGTTGCATAACTTACTTTGTTACTTGGCAATTCATATTCCCACACCGTACAACTTTTAGAATTTTCAAACTTTTTTGCTGCTGATTTTTTAATACGCATACTCATTTCTTTTACTCATTTATTTTGGCAAATCTTGGCATTTCTTTTCCATCAACGAGTACTTGTTCAAAAAACATTTTTAGTGGTCTCACCCACAACGTTCCTGCGGGATACCCGTTGTGTGCTTCTATTTTTTTATATAAAACCATTTGTTCTACTGTTTCACTATGATTTACAATTCCTATGACCTCTACCAAAGATCCTTTATAGTGCTTATATTTTCCTAATTCCATATATGCCCATTGATTACTGTTAAACTACGTTATCATATGTGTATGAGAAGTGTGACAAAATTCCATAAAGAAATCAATTATGGGTTGGAGCGTTTTTGGAATTTTTTTACAAAAAATCGCAGGCTGGTAGGCTAAGATTTTTTGATTATTCGATGCTATTTTATTTTTTAAATACCAATTTATTATGCAATTCTATCAATTAATGATCTTATTAATTTAAAATGTTTTTCACTAGTTTTAGATGAACGAAAATTTTTGGAAAAACTTTTTAAGAAATTTATCACTTCTAACAATGATTCTTTGGTTGGGTGTTCATAGTCTCCACCAGTTTATCTAAAACTTTTTTTACATTTTCAATAATTATCATTTTTGTCATTTTTTTGTCAAAAATAGCAAGTTCCAAACAATCTTTATGTGCTTCTAAAAAATATTGGATAATGGCATCTCTCACCATAATGGGCGTAACAGTATCTTCTTCGTTGATACCGTATACATTTTTTTCTGTCATAATACGTATACTTATTTATTTTTCCAATATAATTTAATAATCGACTTTTACTAATTAAAATCCCCTATATACTTTTTTATATTATACTACTTTTTGTGTTGCCTGTACTAAAATTTCAATCCCTTCAATTAACTTTTTAATTTCTAATTCATGTACACGATGAAATAATACTCGTACTAAAAGTTGTCCATTTACGATACTTAGTGTGTCATGTTGACTCTGTTTAGGAAACATTTCACGAACAGCAGTCGTGACGTATTCTTGAGAAAAAATGTTTTGTGCCCAGTTAATATTATTTGTGAATACCTTTATTTCTTCTTTACTTAATGAAAATACATTTGGCATTTCTTTTACATGTCTCATATTCATTGAAATTTTATGCCCGATAATGAGATCGTTTTTACCTACTACTTTTGCTGTTATATGAAATATGGATTGATAAGAAGCTCTTCCTGGACTGTACATTATACGTAAAGTTGAATTACCCAGTGTTTTTTCGTATGTTGTTAATATTAAAAATATATTTCTTTTTTGAAACCCTAATTTCTTAAAAATTTCATCATATTGAAAAAAATTTTGTTTTGCCATTTTAAACAAGCTACTCAAAAATGACACCAGTATGATGGATATTATTGGTATGATTATGAACACACTTGTCTTCTTGTCTATATCACTTAATACCAATACACCCCCCAGAAAAATAGGTATAAAAAAAAGTGATAGCAATCTAAATATTATTTTATTATTTAAATACATATAGATATTTTTGTATTACGTATATTCCAAAACAGCTCAATCTTCCAAGGAAAATTCGGTTGTTGGAAGTTTGTCAGCTATGTCTTCAAGAATACCTACATCATACTGTTTGCCGCCAAACTGTGTAAGATGAAGTTTTTCATTATAATAATCATGATTAAAGTGTATGTCACACAATGTGGCACGTAAATAATCTAACGTTGATTCAAATCCCGTTCTCAAAAATATTAAGAGTCCTTTGTAGGTTGTTTGCGTATCTTTGCAACAAAAAATCCTTCAACCTCTTTTGTTGGCTTAATTCTCAATGTATTTCCAATATTTCTTTGAAGCGTTTTTTCTTCCCACTCGGTGATGACAGGAAGTTCGTGAAGGTGTTCAATATTTGTGTTCAGGAGTTTGGCGTCCTTTGTTTTTGCTAAAAAGTTACTGATCTGTACTTCATTTTCTTCTGGTGCAAAGGTACAGGTGGAGTATACCAAAATTCCGCCTGATTTGAGTGCTTGCCAGGCAGCTGAAAGAAGTATCCCTTGTATCGTGGCATTATCCTGAATATTCTTTTCGTCCCAGAAGGCGTAGGTTTTGGGGGTTTTTAAACAAATTCGTGCTTCAGCGCTACATGGTGCATCGAGAAGAATTTTATCGAAATATGCATCATACTCTTTGGCAAGTGTTTGCCCAGATTCCATACGGAGGGTGAATGTCCATTCTTTTTTCTCATGATCCTTCGACTCCGTTTCACCCTGTTCAGGATGACTTTCTGATACACCAAGTTTCTCCATGTTGTGTTTGAGTTTGAAAAAACGGATTTTGTCTTTGTCGTTTGCGATGAGTTCTCCTTTTCTATTCATACGTGCAGCAATTTGAGAGGTTTTGCTTCCTGGTGCTGCGGTGAGGTCGAGGATTGTTTCTCCTGGCTGCGGGTCGAGAACAACTACAGGTGCCATGCTAGCAAGACTTTGGACGTATATTTTTCCTTCTTGATAGACATCAAGTTTTTGTAGTTCACGTTTTGATTTATTTGTGAGGACGTAGGCTTCTTTGCACCACGGGAGTTGTTTTATTTTGAACCCTTGTTGCTGAAGAATTTTTCTTACCTCTTCCCTATCGATTTTTATGGTGTTGATACGAAAAGTTGTTAGCCGTTCGACGAACGTCTGTTTTATCTCATGAGATAAAGAAGGGCCAAACATTTCTGATAGCCTATCAAAAAATCTGTCAAGTTTATCTTGAATAGGAATTCTTTGTCTTTTCTTTTTGGCCATACTGATATATCAACAAGATTGCCCCACTTGTTTAGGGTTTAATTCTATTGACAAGGCGTGGGAAAGGAATTGTTTCGCGAATATGTGGAGCGCCCGTGATCCACCGAATCATACGTTCTACTCCAATACCAAATCCTGAATGTGGTACTGATCCGTATTTTCGTAAATCAAGATACCAATCGTAATCAGCTTCGGTAAGTCCATCTTCGCGAATACGTTTTAAGAGCAAATCATAGCTGTCTTCACGTTGTGATCCACCGATGATTTCTCCTGCGCCTTCAATTCCAATAAGGTCGTTGTTGAGTACACGAGTTGGATCTTCTGGATCAATTTTCATGTAAAATGGTTTGATTGATTTTGGCCATTTGTGAATGAATACCGGCACATCGCTGTCTTGGGTGAGCATGCCTTCATCATCATTTCCGAGGTCTTCTCCAAATTTAATATCAGAGCCGAGTGATTGGAGGCGTTCAATGGCATCTTTGTACTCAAGGCGTTCAAACCGATGATTAACTAAATGTTCGAGTTTGGTTGTATCTCGTTCAAGAATTTCAAGTTCTGTTTTGCATGTGTGGAGGACAGATTTTACAATTGCTTGTACGAGTCCTTCTTGGATTTTCATGTTTTCCTCGTGTTCAACAAAAGCGGCTTCAGCATCCATCATCCAAAATTCGGTAAGGTGCCGTTTTGTAACAGATTTTTCTGCGCGAAATACTGGACCAAAATCATAACACCGTCCAACACTTGCAATGGCGGCTTCGATATAAAGTTGTCCTGATTGTGAAAGAAATGCTTCACCAAGATCAAAGTATGGCACAGGAAATAATTCGGTGGTGTCTTCACACGCATTTGGTGTAAAGATAGGAGAATCTGTTCTAATAAAATATTGTTGATGAAGATACTCGTTGATTGCCGTTTCTACGGCATCACGAACGCGAAGAATTGCCCACTGCTTGCTGCTGCGAAGCCAGAGGTGCCGTTGGTTCATGAGAAAATCTGGACCATGTTCTTTGTTTCCAATCGGATATTCTTCTGCAATGTGATAAATTTCTAATTGTTTTGCATGAAGTTCAAAAACTCCTTGCGTTTTTGGATGAGCAGACACGGTGCCCACAACGGAAAACGATGATTCTTGTGTTAATGAATTTGCGGCTTCCCATGCTTTTTCATCTACATCATTTTTGCTCACAATCACTTGCATAAATCCTGATCCATCTCTGATGGTAAAAAAATGAAGTGATCCACTTGATCGTTTGTTGTGGAGCCATCCTTTGAGTTGAATATCTTGTCCAACGTGTTTGTCTATGTCTTTTATAAAAATTTGCATATATTTGGCTTAGTTGAGGTGTTACTCTAGCATTTGATCTATGGTTTTGCAAGTAGCTATTTTTGGGTCACCTAGCAGATGGTTGTTCTGCTAGGTGACCTTTTTCATGCAGAATTGCATGTTTATTTTTTGCGCTGTTTTCACTTTAGCGCAGATCTTTCAGCTGCATCCCGCTGGGAAGCGGTTGTTCGCCTTTTGCCACCAGGTTCCAGTCAACCCGATCATCATAGGCGAGAACCCTCCCCCACAGCTGTTCCTCGGGCAAACACAGCAGATGGGATACGGCGTTATCCCCAGAAGTCGCCAATCTCGTGTAGCCACGAGCTGCCAGATGTTGCTGCAACGTATTCATCGCAAGAAGCGGTGAATGCTCCTGAACAGTACACCCCAGATAGGGTTCCATGTTCTTCATATGAATGGTAGTGCAGTTGCGTCCATCGGGAAGCAGAATGTGCTTCCCAAACCTTTTGGCCCAGGTGGGAGACTGGTACGGGGGGACCAGTTCCGGATGCTGTGCCATTTTCTGGTAGAGGACGTGAATCTTCTTGATGTCCTCCGGCTGAAACAGCGGAGTCACATCACATTCGATCTGGACCCACCGCCAGTCGATCCACTCCACCGTGAGGTACCCAGGCATGCCCGTTGCCAGCATGTTGAGCCCTTCTTCGGTGACGTCTCGGTCTTTGGTGATGCAGTGCGGGTAGCGATGCATTCCGGCGCCGAAGTGGTAGGTTTCCCCATTCACTTCGAGGGACATCCCTCCCCAAGGGTCACCGTTCCTCCCTGCATGGGCAAAATGCAGGCGAAGGTACGGATCCTTCTGCGTGATCCTTTCGGAGTATGCCAGCCGCCGCGCGATCCCATACCACACGGACGGGCGACCAATCCACTTGCCGTTGATGAAGTCGCGAGGAACATAGAACCGACGGGGAGGAACCTGCTTGCGATGATGATAGCGCATGGATCTACTCCTTGCTGCTGTTGGCTTGCTATATGCCATGAATTTTCATGTTGTTTTCTGTATGAAAACAAAAGCCCCTCTCTGTCGAGAGGAGGCTATATTGATTGATAATGATTGATAATAATTGATGCATCAAAACAACCTACTCTCGATAGAGTCGATTGTTGCGGCGGTTTAGTGCTTCGCAGCTATAGATTGCTTGATGTTTCATATGCATATACATAACCATAGGTTTTTCCCCAGGTCAAAGAAAACTGTGGACAAAATACTATTTTTTGTTAGTATGGGCGATATATGGCAAGAAAAAAATCACAACGATTTGCTGAGTTGACGACGTTTCCACATTATTTTGACTGTACCAAAGAAATGAACGGTCACTGGAGGGAAGTATACTTTCATAATAACAATCCGCTTATTCTTGAACTTGGGTGTGGCAAAGGTGAATATGCGGTCGCACTTGGAGAAAAAAATCCTCACCAAAATGTTATTGGCATTGATATTCAAGGAGAACGCCTCTGGTACGGCGCAACAGCTGCGACAAAAAAACAGTTAGCCAATGTTGCGTTTCTACGGGCGTATATTGATCATTTACCAGAGTATTTTGAGAAGAACGAAGTTAATGAACTATGGATCACGTTTCCCGATCCACAGCCTCGAGGAAAATATATTCGGAAACGATTAACTTCGCCTAATTTTTTGACACGATACCAGCTGTTATTAAAACCCAAAGGGAAGCTTCATCTGAAAACAGATAATGCGTTATTTTTTGAATACTCAATTAACGCAATTACTGCTTTCGGTGGAACAATACAAACACAACAAACTATTCATCCTGAAGCACTAGCTGAGGATGATGTGCTTCGCGTGCAAACAATGTTTGAACAAAAATACCGTGCCCAGGGTATTCCTATTTTGTATTGTTGTTTTACTCTTCCTATCATTGACGAATAGTCTTTTTTTTCTTTACAATACCGCGTATCTTTGGTCCCCTATTTTATCCTTATGAAA
>CAZEYK010000026.1:0-15434 GCA_964516055.1 uncultured Gammaproteobacteria bacterium | reverse complement strand
AATATCAGAAGAAACATTTTTGCTTCGAACAAGTGTTATAACCAAACAACATATGGCACAGCAATTATCTCAGTATCGGCGGGTTATGGATTATTTGCTCGTTGCAATTGATTTTTCTTGGAAAGAAGTATTTTCTAGTACCGAAAATTTTTTGGAACGGCGGTTATAGTTATTTTTTTGATTTATAGAGATATTTTAGATATATAATGGTATTTCTTTTTTTTTGGGTTTTTTGATATACTGACTGTACTTATGAAAATACATTCAACATCACCATATATTGCGTGGTTTACTGATATTTCTATATCGGATATTTCTACCGTAGGAGGGAAAAATGCATCTTTAGGAGAGATGTATTCTTCACTTGCAAAAAAAGGTATCCGTATTCCCAATGGATTTGCTGTGACGGTTGATGCGTATTGGGCAATTTTACGAGAGTCTGGTGCTGATAAAAAAATAAAATTGTTACTGAAAGATCTTGATGAACGAGATGTAAAACAACTTGCGATTGTTGGAAAAAAAATTCGGACCCTGATTTTAAAGGCATCATTGTCAAAAGAAGTGTCAGATGCAATCACTGTTGCCTATGCACAACTTTCGAAGAAACGAAAACAGTTTGCGGTTGCTGTTCGTTCTAGTGCTACTGCTGAAGATTTACCTGATGCAAGTTTTGCCGGTCAGCAAGAATCTTTTTTGAATGTTCGAGGAATAGCTGATTTGCTTAGTGCTGTAAAACAGTGCATGGCTTCATTATTTACAGATCGGGCTATTTCTTATCGTGCGGGAAATGGGTATGATCATATGTCTGTAGCTTTATCCGTTACAGTTCAGGAAATGGTGCATTCTGATACTGGATCTAGTGGGGTGATGTTTACCATGGATACTGAGTCTGGTTTTCCAGGAGTGGTACTTATTAATGGGTCATATGGATTGGGAGATTATATTGTCCAAGGGCGAGTGACTCCTGATCAGTTTTATATTTTTAAAGAAGGAGTAAAAAAAGGTAAATCATCAATTATCAGTAAAATGTTAGGGTCAAAGGAAGTAAAGTTAGTATATGGGAATAAAACTCGAGTAAAGCATGCTGTGGTAAAAAAATCTGAACGAGATGTTTTTTCTCTTACTGATCATGATGTGATTGTATTGGCAAAATGGGGACTGATTATTGAAGAATATTATGGGAAGCCACAGGATATTGAGTGGGCAAAAGATGGAAAAACTGGTGAGTTGTTTATTGTTCAAGCTCGACCAGAAACAGTGAAAGCAGCAAGTAATCATGCTGTTATTGAAACATATAATTTACATAAAGAAGGAAAAATTTTATTGAGAGGAACTGCTGTTGGACAGCGTATCGGTGCTGGTAAGGTTCGTGTGATTAATAATGTGAAAGACATGAAAACCTTTAAAAAAGGTGAGGTTCTTGTTACTCGCATTACTGATCCAGATTGGGAGCCTATTATGCGGATTGCGTCAGCAGTTATTACGGAACAAGGAGGAAAGACAAGTCATGCCGCTATTGTTTCTCGAGAACTTGGCGTTCCAGCTATTGTTGGAACAAAAAGTGCTCGTAAAGTGTTAAAAACAGGACAAAAAGTTACTGCTAGTTGTGCCAAGGGAGACGATGGTATTGTGTATGCGGGTATTTTGCCATTTGAAGTAAAACGTACGGAACTTACCAAAATTCCTGAAACAAAAACACATATTATGATGAATGTGGGTGATCCTGATCATGCATTTTCATTATCATTTTTGCCTCATCAAGGTGTGGGACTTGCTCGACTTGAGTTTATTTTTACCAATTTTATTCGTATTCATCCGTTGGCATTGATTCATTATAAAACGTTAAAAGACAAAAAAGCAAAAGTACAAATTGATGAGTTGACTCGTGGGTACAAGGATAAGTCTGCCTATTGTGTTGATAAACTTGCTGAGGGTATTGCTCGGATTGCAACGGCGATGTATCCCCATAAGGTTGTTGTTCGCATGAGCGATTTTAAATCGAATGAGTATGCCACGCTTATTGGTGGAAAAGAATTTGAACCAAAGGAACAAAACCCCATGATTGGTTGGCGCGGTGCAAGCCGATATTATTCTGATGAGTATAAACCAGCATTTAAACTTGAATGTGAGGCATTGGTACGAGTTCGTGATACCTGGGGGTTAACCAATGTTGTTTCCATGATTCCTTTTTGTCGTACTCCAGAAGAAGGACAAAAGGTTCTTGATACGATGAAATCATTTGGTCTTGAACGTGGAAAGAATGGTTTGGAGGTATATGTTATGTGTGAAATTCCTTCGAATGTAATTTTGGCAGAAGATTTTGCAAAATTGTTTGATGGGTTTAGCATTGGAACAAATGATTTAACTCAGCTTACGCTCGCGGTTGATAGAGATTCTGCAGAAGTGAGTCATATTTATGATGAAAATAATTTGGCTGTTAAAAAACTTGTGAAAGAAGTTATTCGTGTTGCGCATAAACATAAAAAACATATTGGACTTTGTGGACAGGCTCCAAGTGATTATCCAGAGTTTGCTGATTTTTTGGTAGAACAAGGAATTGATAGTATATCGCTTAATCCTGATACGGTTGTTTCTATGAAAAAACGGGTAGCACTGCTTGAAAAAACGTTAGGAAATAAAGGGAAGAAAACGAACAAAGCCTATTTGGGTATTGTTGCCATGCTTGCCAGTGTTTCTGCAGGCATTATGTTTTTGGGAGCTGGGTGTGCTAATATTTTGCCAACGCAAGAAGCTGTTACTATTTCAAATGAGATTACTCCTGCTGATATTCGTGAGCGAGCGTCTGAAAAGGCCGTTCGTGAAATGAAAGATGAATATGATGATTCTACGAGTATGTTTACGGATGCTTCTTTGGGTATTCAATTGTCATTGCCTAGTTCATGGCAAGTACAGCGATTTGCTGATGGATTGATGGCTTTGGGATCACAAACACATGAGTTTATGACGATTATGAAAAAATCGGGGAATCTTCAAGGATTATCTGCGTCTTCTCTTATTGTTGCTGGAAAACAGGCATTGGTGTCTACTGTAGTTGATACACAGGATGGAGCTGATATTCATGTGGTGCAAGTTCCTATTGATGATACAAAATTTTTGGAAGTTCAAGGAAAAACAGATCAATTTTTTTCTTTACTTGAAACGTTGGTCTTTACTGATGGCCAAAACGATGAGGCTCGTTTATGTATTCAAGTTGTTACTTACGCACGTGAAAATTCTGAAGGAGTTTGTACGTTTTTTCCAACACCGTGTGATGTTCCTGACGGATGGGAATCTTGTGATATATAGCATTGTATAATTTTTTAGTGGTATATGCGTAATTCTTTTTTTCTTTTTTTCTTTTTTTGTCTTGTATCCTTATCTGGCTGTGCGTTGTTTGCGACAACGCCTGAGGTTTCTGACAGTAGTAACGATGATACCACGTATGCTACGGCCGTATTTGCTGGAGGATGTTTTTGGTGTGTTGAGGCAGCTTTTGAGAAGTATGATGGAGTGATTGATGCTGTTTCAGGGTATGCTGGTGATGATACAGGAAAGCCTACTTATGAAGACGTTGGTTCAGGAAAGACAACGTATGTAGAAGCTGTAGAGGTACACTATGATCCTGCTATTATTCGATATAGTGATTTATTGGCGATTTATTGGCGACAGATTAATCCTACCGATGATGGGGGATCATTTGTCGATAGGGGAACTCAATATCGGTCAATAATTTTTTATGCGAATAATTCGGAACAAATGTTAGCCGAGGCAACGAAGCATGATCTTGAAAATCCTGGTATGTACGAAGGACCTCTTGTTACACAAATTTTGCCATTAGCTGCTTTTTATAGAGCAGAGGAGTATCATCAAGATTATTATAAAAAGAATCCTGTACATTATCAGAGTTATCGATCTGGTAGCGGACGCGATCAATATCGTGAAAAAATTTGGGGTGAAGACAAAGATTATCATTTGCCAAAACGGTTATCAAAAGAAGAATTAACTCAAGTCCTTACGCCACTTCAGTATCAAGTAACTCAAGAAGGAGGAACTGAACCGCCGTTTCATAATGAGTATTGGGATAATAAAGATGAGGGTGTTTACGTTGATCTTATTTCGGGTAAGCCATTATTTTCCTCAAAAGATAAATTTGTTTCTGGTACTGGTTGGCCAAGTTTTACTAAGCCTATTCGTGAAGGAGTTGTTGTTCGTGTGACAGATACTTTGTTAGGATTTCCACGTACAGAAATCAAAGGTGCGGTGTCTGATGCGCATTTGGGGCATGTGTTTGATGATGGACCAAAACCAACAGGGTTGCGGTATTGTATGAATTCCTCCGCATTGAATTTTGTCCCTCTTGATAAATTGGAAGAAGAGGGGCTTTCTGAATTTTTGGTTGATTTTAATAAATAAAAAAATAGCCACTACGTATGCGTAGTGGCTATTTTTTTATTTTGTATTAGCTGAGACTTACTTTTCCTACTTTTTTCTTTGGTCCTTTGATGGGAAGGGTGACATGAAATGTTGTTCATTTTCCTTTGGTTGATTCAAACCATATTTTTCCTTTACTTTCTTTTACAATAAGGGATACAAAGTATAGTCCAAGACCGTTGCCTTCTATTGCGTTATCTGTGGCAGTGCTGGCTCTGAAAAATTTTTGGAATATGTTTTTTTGTTGTTGTTTGGGGATACCGATGCCAGTGTCAGTTATTTTTAGGTGTATTTGTTCTTTTTCTTTTTTTGCAGAGATTGAAATTGTTCCTTTTTCGGGGGTATATTTTATGGCATTTGACATGATATTGAGAAGGATCTGTCTTAAAAATTGAGTATCATGTATGATAAGGGGAAGATTTTTTTCGAGGTCTGTTTTGATTGTGAGTGATTTTTCTTTTATTTTTATTGTATAATCGTCTTTTACACTGTCTATCATTGTTGTTAGATTTATTTTTTCAGGGGTTAGTGTAATTCTTCCTGATTCAATACGGGAAATGTTTAGGAGGGTATTTACGAGGTCTATGAGCTTTTCATTCGTTGTTGATAATCCTTCAATGATTTCTTTTTGTTTTTTGTCTAGTTTGCTTTCTGCAAGTAGTTCTAAATTCCAGCGAAGAGAGGTCATTGGTGTTTTTAGTTGGTGGGCGGTAATAGAAATGAATTCTGATTTCATTTTATCTACCTCTTTTTGTTTGGTGACATCTTCTTCTGTTCCAATAAATCCAATAATTTTTTTTCTGGGACTAATAATTGGAGATATGATGGCTTTTGCATAATAGGTTTCACCATTTTTTCGTTTATTCGTTATTTCTCCTGAGAATGTTTTTTTATCTTTTTTTATTGTTGACCATAATTTTTTGTAAAACGGAGAAGGCATTTGTTGACCCCATAGCCGCGGGGTATTTCCTATTATCTCTTCGGGGGAGTATCCGGTGATACGAGTTACGGCGGAGTTTGCAAAAATGATGACCCCCTCAGCATCGGTAATGATGATATGATTAAATGCACTTTGTACGGCAAGCTTAAAAATTTTATTTTTTGTTGCCATTTGTAAGATTTTTTGGTGTTGTTTTGTGAGTATATTTTTTTTGTTCATATGTTATAAGTATACCAAAAAATGGTTTGTCTTGACAATTCTGTGGAAACATGACATACTGTCTTATCTAGTTTATTATGATTTGCCGCACAAATATTTTAGGGAAAATATCAGTGGCATGCAGTAATTTGCTGGTGCCATTTATTTACCTAATATATTTTTATTATGGCAACATTTTCAACGCTGGGGCTTAACCCAGCTATTCTTCAGGCCCTTACGGACCTTGGCTTTAGCGAGCCTACCCCTATTCAAGAAAAAAGTATTCCTCATATTTTGGGAAGTACTCAAGATCTTATTGCTTTTGCGCAGACAGGAACTGGAAAAACTGCCGCATTTAGCTTACCAATTATTCAAAATATTGATGAACAATCACGAACAGTACAGGCCCTTGTGCTTTGTCCTACTCGTGAGCTTTGTTTGCAAATTAGTCGTGATATTGAAACATTTACGAAACACCTTTCACATATAGGTGTTGTTGCTGTATATGGAGGAGATCCAATATATAAGCAATTGCAGGCTATTCGTAAGGGACCACAGATTATTGTGGGGACCCCTGGTCGTGTAGCAGATTTTGTACGTAAAGGAAAAGTTGATTTTAGTACGTTGAAATATGCGGTTCTTGATGAAGCAGATGAAATGCTTAATATGGGTTTTAAGGAAGAGTTAGATGAAATTCTTGCGGGTACACCAAAAGAAAAACAAACGCTTCTTTTTTCTGCTACGATGCCAAAGACAGTTGATCGGATTGCAAAGACATATATGCGTAACCCTCTAGAGATCTCTGTTGCATCAAGAAATGAAGGAGCTGCAAATGTAAGCCATATCTATTATCAATCTCAGCCTCATGATCGGTATCATGTGTTGCGACGTATTGTTGATATGCATACAGATATGTATGGTATTGTATTTTGTCGTACGAGACGTGAGTGTAAAGAGTTGGTTGTGAAGTTGGCTGCGGATAATTATGCCGTAGAAACTATTCATGGAGAACTGAGTCAAACAGAACGAGAACAGGTAATGGATAGATTTCGAAAACAGCAAACACGGATACTTATTGCTACTGATGTGGCTGCTCGAGGAATTGATGTAAAAGAATTAACGCATATTATTAACTATTCTCTTCCTGATCAGTTAGAAAATTATGTCCACAGAAGTGGAAGAACTGGACGAGCTGGACATGATGGTATTTCTATTGCCCTTATAGGAAAAAGAGAATTACGGAGTATTCAAACGCTTGAACGACAAATGAGTGTGTCTTTTAAACGAGGGACTATCCCTACGGGGGAAGAAGTGTGTAAACAGCAGTTATCTCTTTTGGTAGAGAAAGTTCAGGCAGTTGATATTAATAAACATCCTCTTGATGCGTATCTTACTGATGTATATAAACAATTGGAACATCTTGATCGCGAGACTATTATTAAACATTTTATTTCGCTTGAATTTCATCGATTCCTCGCTTTTTATCATAATTCAAAAGATTTGAATGACAGTGATGCTTCTTTTTCTCGAGGAAGTAGTAGCGGTTATGCTCTTGAGGGCAATACGGCAAAAACGCTTAAAGTGAATTTGGGAAGAAAGGATCAATTTCAGGTTCCTGATTTGTTTGGGTTGTTTAATAGACATCGAACATTGAAGGGGTCTAAGGTTGGAAAAATTAAAATTCAGGATGCGTTTACGCTTTTTGAAGTAGATGAAACACTTGTTCCTGAAGTATTTACCTGTTTTAATAGGGCACATTTTAAACAACGAAAAGTTGTGGTGCAAGAAGGTTCCCCAATTAAAAGTTATGGTGGTTCTGGTAGGGGAGATGGTGGACGATCATCAGGGAGTCAATTTGGGAGAAGTCGGAGAAGTAGTGGGGGAACGAGTCGAGGAAATTTTAAGCAAAAACGAAAATGAGAATATTAAAAAAATACCAGGGAAACCGGGTATTTTTATTATTTATTTTTTGTACCACGCTAATAGGATATAGATCCAGAGGACAATGAATCCTATAAAGAATATACCGGTCCAATTTGCTAAGGTGGTAGCAAATGTTGTTCCTATGGAAATACCAAGGAAGAGTGCTCCCCAGGCTATGATTTTTAGTTCCCACCATTTCCAGATGGTTTGTTTGAAGAGGTTCATAGAAAATTAGGTTAGTGATTTATATAAATACTATAGCATAGAAAAAATATTTTTGATTGGGTTGGGTGAAATGTTCAAGGTGGACGGATGTAATGAGATTATTTATTTTTGTGGTATTCCTTGAATAGCTTCTAAATTATACACGCTTGGTTTGTTTAGGCAACGGTATATTGGTAGAATAATAGTATCAGATAAATTTTTTTGTCAAAAAAATATGGATAATCACAATAAACGTATTAGTCGGGCCGATCGTCTGTTGTTTCAACAAGAGATACATCGAGAGGTAGAAAAGGGAACAGAGAAAGAGAAAGAATTTAATGAAATGGTGCAAAAAATGGATTTACTTATCAGAAAGTATTTTCCTGATGCGTATGCCAATTTTTCTCCACCGTCATTTGAGTACATGGAGCGGCATTACAATATTGTTATTGGAGTAGCTACGGGATTTGAAGATGAAGTCATTATTGATGATTCAAATGCGTTTACGTTTGTTAGTGCTGTTAGATATATAGATAATTTTATTGATGAAGCCTTATGGCCAATTTTGGAGGAAAAGAATAATACTCATAGTTTGCAAGAAGGATTTGAAGAAAAATTTTATGCTTTCATTGATGAAGTTTACAAGGAAGTACAAGTCTATGACATATATTTACCTGAAGAAGTGGTGGATTTACCAAAAATTGAAATAAAAATGTTTTTAAATCCAGACCAAGAAACATTAGATAATCTTTTGGAAAAATATATAGACAATAAGTCCTTTAATTTAGCATATATAGATCATTTAGTTACAAAAAGACGTCCAGCAGAAATGTCTGTTTGGGATGATGCAGAAAAATGTAAATATAGGCTCATGGCGTTGTGGGATATTTCTCGAGATGTTAGTGATTGGGCTGATAGCACAGACTTTGATCTTTTTTATCACATTTACTCAAATAATTTAGATCCTGAAAATCTTAAAAAGATAATATTTGAGGTTATAAAACAAGTCTCTCCTTCTCTTTTTGATGTTGTTAGCAAGCCGAGAGCGAAAGAAAGAGAAACATATTATTCAATGGCGCAAGAAGCTATGGAAAAAGATGACGTATCCCAAAAAGAACAATTTTTATTGAATGGTTGTCTTTCAATTTTAAAGTTCATAGATGAATCATCTCAGTTTGAATTTGATGCGGTTGCCTAGCTGATAAGTAGTTAAAATTATTTTTGTAATAAAAAATACCGCTATGTTAAGCGATATTTTTTTTGTGGAGAGAAATTAATTTTATTCGGAATAGTAAGGTTTACTATTTTCTAATAATTATGTTTTGGTTGCACCTAGTTTAAAAAGGTGTATACTAATTTTGTAAATGTAATCATAATATTATATGGATGAAATACATGTTTTGCAAAAAAAAGGGGAAAGCGAGATAAAAGAAGGAGAAATGATGATTTCTGCGGGACAGGTTTTGTTTGCTGCCGGTAAGGAAAAAATACAGAAAGCTGAAGAATTAATTAAAGAAGCAAAGATTGCACAGAAAGAATAGAAAAAAATTTGGAGGATATTTCCTATTAACAAAAAAAACATCTCTTTTATCTAAGCGATGTTTTTTTTGCGGAGAGAAATCAACAGTATTAGAAATAATCAGTATAGCACAAATAAGAAATGAGAGCCATTTACGGATGGGGTAAAAAATGTTATAGTTCAGTTGTTTTGATAATATCGTATGATCTATAGCCTTGATTTGGTTGAAAGTTTTACACTTTCTGACAAAGGGACGAATCTTCGTCTCTATTCACGTTTTGTAGAATACTATAAAACAAGACCTTTTGTTTTGGCTTTTCAAATTATATTGATAATAGCAGGTACTTTTATACCACAACTACCGTCTATTTTGGTAGGTATTACCTTTTTACTTACATTGCCTAATTGGAAAGAAAAATATATTAGGTAAATTATTTAAGTCTATATGGAAAATGATATTGAAGCTCTTAAAACATTGCAAAAAATACTGGACAATCATCAGGAAAAAGAGGACGCAATTCAAAATTTAATTACTCATATTGAGAAAAATGAGGGAGAAAATGTTGCACAAGCAATTTTAAAAGGAGAAATTAACGTTTCGGATCTTAGGCAAGTAGGAGCTGGATTTTTTGTAACGACATCTCGTTATTTTTATGTGAATGAAGATGGTGTGACAGAAACAAAAAGACAAACGGATATATTAAATAACGAAGATAATTAATATGAGATTCTTCAATCAAAAACGATTATTTTTTACATTCCTAGTTTTGTTCTTTGGTAGTCTAATTTTTTATTGGTACGAATATAGACCTGCACAAATAAGCAAAGAATGTTCATGGGTACATAAATTTCAAGATGAAATTCCAGCAAAACCTGGAAAATCTGTAGCAGAGATTGAGGTATGTGAACAGAATGGTGGAATGTTTTGTGATTTGTTTAGCGAGCCGACACCTGCACAGCCTGCAAAAGATTGGTGGGAGGAAGCTTCTCCAGAAGAATATAGTCGATGTGTACGTGAACACGGGTTGAAAGATAATGAAAAACAGACAAAGAAGAATGACAGTGAAAATCTCTATCGAAATAATGAGTATGGATTTTCTATTGTTTTTCCAAAAGATTGGAATCTTATTCAACCAAGCTCAGAAGATGCTCAAGGAGTGGTTCAAAAAGCGAGTAAGAATAACGCCGTTATTTCTATTGCAGTACGTACCTTGCCTGATTCTGTGACTGCTTCGTTAGATAAAAATAACACAATAGAAGACATATCAAATTTTGAGGATTTTAAACGTGATACGCAAAATGCAATAAAACAAGCAACGTACCAAGTAGAAAATTTTTATTTTGGTAAGGATAATATTGATCATGTCCCTGCGTATTGGGCAATGTTTAGCGGGCGAACTTCTTCGGATAGCCAAAAAGAAACGGTCAAGCAATATCAATTTTTTTACAAAAATAAGCTCTATATATTATCATTGACTGTTAACGAAACAGATTTTTCAACTAATGAGGATATTTTTGATGAGGTGATAGAAAGTTTTAATTTTACAACTATACAATAGACCAAAGTTATGAATATTTCTAAAGCGAACAATCCGACTATTTTGGTGATATTTGCATTTCTAATGTTGATTTTGGGTCTATTTATTGGAAAAACTATCTGGTCAACTAATATGGAAGATAGAATTTCAAATATAGTATCTTGTGCAGGGTATGATGAAGATTTTCTGCAAGAAATGGATTTTTCAGATAGGGATGATTGTCAGAATTTAAATATCTCTCTACATAAACAATACATTGATGATTGTCTGAGTAATATTTCTAACGAAATTGACGAAAAATATAAATCCAATTTTGTCCAGCGATGCGTATATCATAAGTTTGAAATAGATTCTGTTTTTTTGAGTGCAGAATATACGAAATTTATTAAATGAAATTTAGGTATTTATGAGTGAAGAATCTATTATTGCAAAAGTGATAAATTTAGTCACCTCAGCAGACAGAAGAATGCCTGCACACTTTACAGGTAATGGAACAAGAACGCAGACATTCTTGGTGGATTTTGATGGAATCTCCGAAGAAGACGATTATGAAATGGCAAGCCAAGTATATTATAACCAACCTGATATTAGTCCTGAAATTGATAGGCATTGTTGTCTGAAAATCGGAGAAGATGTTATGGTTGCATGTTTTATTGTGGCAAAACTTGGACAAAAAGAAAAAAGTGAATATTTGAAGAATGAAATAGTCCAATTTAATATATCACTTTTCCCAGAGGATATGCATAAAAATTTACAAAGAGTGATACAAAAAGAAGAAGTAAAAGAATATTTTGATTTTTGTGAGAAATTTGGAATAGAAAGAGCGGGTGTATGAATTTTATAACTATATTTTCAACCGTCATCTCTGGCGTTTTAGTTTATATAATTGGACAAATACTCAATCGATTTTTTATTGAGAAGATTATTAAGCAGCGAGAAACATTTGGAAAAATATCTGATGCCTTAATTATGTATGAGAATCTCTATACAGATCCTATAGATAGCAATACTCAGATTAGTAGAAAAGAAGAAAGACACGAGGCACAACAAATTTTTAGAAATCTTGCCTGTGAATTATTATCTCGCTCTTATCAAATTCCTGTTTATAGAGTAATTTCTGGCATTAAAATAATACCTAAAAAGAAAAATATCATGGATGCACATCATAATTTGATTGGACTTTCAAATTCAGTTTTTACAAGGGATAGTTGGATAGAGCACAATTTGCGTAGAAAGAGAGAAATAGAAGAAAGTTTAAATTTGATGAATTAATATGAAACTCTCTGGTAAGAATAAAAGTGATATAGCGATAATGTGGGGATATGTTTTTAGATTCCTCGTTATTCTTGGTTTACTTGAAAATAGTATTTTCGTTTTAAGCAAGGTATATACTGGGCAGGGCATAAAGTTGATTGCATTAGGGTTGTTGATCCTAGCACTGTTTTTACTACATAACACTTTCAGCAAAAAAGTAAACAAAGAAACGTACATAAAGTGGAGTGTTGCTGGTATTTTTTGTCTGATAATTTTCATCTTTGGATTGATTAACTATATTTCAACATATTGGAGTCTTCCAAATTCTTTTTTGGATGTTTTTTCTACAGTTTTCGATAACGAATTTGACCATCCGATATAAACATGATATAGTACCCTCGGTTTCGTGACAAAAGCTACCGAAAAACGAAACGAGTAAACAGTGTTTCCGCGAGGGAAAAATATTCGCGCCCCTACCCACAGGGTCGTTTTTTTATGTGTAAAATTATCTTTTGTGCCGTTGCTCATTCGTTATTTTTGGCAGTGCCCGCGCCAAAAATAACGAAGAGCAGGCAAAGATAGGATACACAAAAAAACACTCTGTACAGCTAATTCACCAGCCAAAGACTGGAACGAGGCGGAAACGATAGAGTACTTGCCCGATACTCTATATATAACTTGATTATATGCACACATCTCACCGAAAAAATTATCATTGCCTAGAGTAAATTTCTACGCTTCCTTGTCATTGGCTGACTAACCAGAGACAACTATGTATGATTGAATGGTATGATTTTAAACTGATTCAATCAGGAAAACATATCGAGGTCTATGAGTACATGAATAAACGAATATTCAAAGGATATACCCGAAAGAACAAAGGACAAGCGAACAAGAAGAAAAAAACCAAGCAAAAGAAAGAAAAAACACTCAACGATCATGAACTCTTAGAACTCATGGAAATATGGGGAGACGACGCAGGAGCCGACCTCTTGCGGAAGACCCAAAAGCAAAAGACACAATTCTCCATAGCAAGGACAAGACGAAACATCCGCAGGCTCACCAACGCAAACGAGTCGCTCAACAAATTCCTCACCCTCACTTTTGCTAAACCCATGCCCGACGTAGTGAAAGCAAATAAAGTCTTCAATACCGCTATGAAGCGAATACAGAGAAGATATACAGACTTCGCATATATCGCTGTCATAGAATTTCAGAAAGATACGGACTTCTATGGAAAGAAGAAAGAGCAGGGTGGGTCTGTCCATTATCATCTCCTGTGCAACATCGCTCTGCCAGCCCCCTATGCTGTAGCAGAGCGATTTATGTGGGAACGCCACTTTGCCAAGAGATACTGGAAACAGGGATTTGTAAAAGTGAAAGATGTAACGACTGTCACCAACATTGGAGCCTACTTTTGCAAGTATTTGAGTAAAGACATGTTCGACCCGAGAATGTTTAACAAGAAAAAATTCTTCTGTTCGCAAAACCTAGATAAACCAGTAGAAATGACTGGTACACAAGCAAAAGACTACTACAACAGGATTGTATTGCCCTACAGTCCAACATACACGACGACGTTTAAGAATGAACATATTGGGACGGTGAACTACGCTTCTTATCTTCTTGAATGAGAGATTCCTTTTAGGTGAACATATCGACTGACTCTTCGATATGAAAGTAAAAGAAAAATATGTACGAAAATATCAAGCAATATGCAAAGAACTATACAACAAAGACATTCCCTATGACCAAGCCTGTACTGAATGTATGCACTTATACCTTTTTTGTGAAGCGGTGTATCAACCGTTTACTAAAGAACAGCTTGCTACACTTGAAAAAATTCGTACATCTGGTACTATTCCTAGGCTTACCTGACACAACTTAAAAAGCAAGAACATTTTTTGTTTCATATTAGAGATGGGCAGTCCTGTCCGATGAAATAGTGTTTTTGCTATTTGTGTCGGGTAAGCCAGGGCTGCCCTTTTTTGATATTCAATAACAGACCGCAATGAAATACTTTGCTTACGTCCGAAAATCCACCGAGGGAGAGGAACGACAAGCCCTCTCTATTAGCAGTCAAGTAGACAAAGCAAAAGAAATCTTTGGCGATCTTCGTATTGTAGAAATTTTGGAAGAACGCTATTCAGCCTTTAAGCCCTATCAGCGACCAGTCTTTGAAAACATGATAAAACGGATTCAAAAAGGTGAAGCCGATGGAATAGTCGCCTGGCACCCTGATCGGCTCTCTCGCAACGAAATAGACGCTTCTACTGTAACGTATCTTGTCCGTACGGGAGTGATTAAAGACCTCAAATTCGGCTCCTACAATTTTGATAACAGTCCCGAGGGGATTATGATGTTGCAGTTAGCTCTCTCGCAATCACAATACTATTCTTCAAAACTAGGGAAAGATGTAAAGCGTGGAATGGAAAAGAAGTTTGAAATGGGCTGGCAACCAAATTCTGTCCCGAGTGGTTATATGAATGTTCGAGAGGCAGGAATAAGTACTATTCATATAGATGAACATCGTTTTGCTCTTATTCGTAAAGCATTTGATCTCATGCTTACGGGAAACTATAGCGTTCCGCAAATTCTCGATAAGCTCAATAAAGAATGGAAATTTACAACAAGAAGAAAAAATAGCAAAGGGATTACCCGCAGTTCTTTGTATCGTATGTTTACGAATCTATTTTACGCGGGGATTATTCAATACAATGGGAAACAAAAGCAAGGGAAGCATACGCCCATGATTACACTAGACGAATTCGACAGAGTGCAAGAATTGCTCGGGAAAAAAGGAAAGCTAAGAATGAGAAAGCATATTTTTGCATATTCGGGACTGCTTCGCTGTCAACATTGTGGCTCTCGTATTTCTGCTGATAGAAAAATAAAAAAGATAAAAGCAACAAAAAAAGAGAAAACGTATGTGTATTATCGGTGTAACAGAAAAAAGCCTAGTATTCCATGCTCTGAACCAGCTATATCTGAACTACAGCTTGAACAGCAGTTTGATGAACTATTGGCACAGTATGAAGTTCCTCCAAAATTTAAGGAGTTATTTGATGAAATGCTTGCTGACGTGCGAAAAGAGGATCCAATGAGCCAAGACAAAGTGCTAGAGAATCTTGAAAGAGATATTGCCAAACTGGAAGAAGAAAAAAAGAACCTCACAGGTATGAGTTGTAGAGGCTTATTGAACGATGAAGAATTTTTGGAACAGAAAAATGACTATGAAAAACGAATCATGACGCTTAAGCAAAAGCAGGAAGAAATAGAGGCTGGCTTTTGTGAACAAGACACAATTCTTGATCATGTTTCAACTATGATGAGAGCAAGAGCACAGTTTCATTCTGCTCAAGAAAACAGACAAAAAAGCATTGTTCGCAATTTAGGCTCGAACCGAGTGATAGGGAATAGAACATTG
>CAZEYK010000025.1:0-15482 GCA_964516055.1 uncultured Gammaproteobacteria bacterium | reverse complement strand
TGTTACGGCGGTCATTGGACCTGTTGGTCCAGAACATTGGATACGTGTTCCTCCAATAAGCGACGTGATAAAGGCAATTACTGCTGCAGAGAGCATTCCTGCAAATGCCCCACGTCCAGATAAGAGTCCAAATGCGGCACCAAGACTTAATGCTACAAAACTTACGGTTAATGCCGCTACAACATTTTGTATAATATTTTGTGTACGTGAATTAGGTTGAGACGATTTTATATATATACATATGATTTTTAAGAATAAGCAATCGGGAGTGTATTTCCGATTTGCAACGACAATAGTTTACTTAAAAAGTATGTAGTTGTATAGTGTTTATTTATTTTGTATACGGTATTTTTAATAAAATTTTGTACTTATGGGATAAATTTAATAATTATATGTATTTATATAAAAAACCCCTCATAGCTGAAGGGTTTTTTATATAGGGTAGATGTTATTCTGTAATAGTAATGTTTGTAATGATGACGGGTTCCATTGGGCGGTCTTGGTCGCCAGTTTGGGTATTTTCTATTTTGGAAATGACTTCTTCGCCAGCAGTAACTTTTCCAAAGACGGTATGTTTATCGTCGAGAAAGTTGTTATTTGCTGTGTTAATAAAGAATTGGCTTCCGTTGGTGTTTGGTCCGGCATTTGCCATGGATATTGTTCCAATGACGTTGTGGTTTTCTGCATGAATTTCATCAGCAAATTGGTAGCCTGGTCCACCTATTCCCCACATTGTTTGGTTGTTATCATCTTTTGTAAGAGGGTCGCCTCCTTGGATCATAAATCCTTTGATAATACGATGAAATTTTGTGTCATTGTAAAATTCAGATGTTGCAAGTTTTGCAAAGTTGTCTACGGTATTTGGTGCCAATGTATTAAAAAACTCGATAGTGATATCTCCGTGGTTTGTTGAGATGATTGCATGCATAGGGGGACTTGTTATAATTTGTTTATTGGTGAATTTTTATGGTTTACAGAGCATAGCATGAGTTTTTGAAATATTCAAGGTTTTTGGTTTCTTTAAAAAATGCGGTATGATAAGGCAACCTATGAAATCTACTGATCATGAACACAATTTATTTTTTTCTGAGGATATTGATATTACAGAAGAGTTTACCCGGACATTGCAGTTAATGGAGTATACGGATAAACATTTATATATTACAGGAAAAGCGGGAGCAGGGAAGTCTACGTTGTTGCGACATTTTGTTGAACATACAGGTAAAACGCATGTTATTGTGGCGCCAACGGGGGTGTCTGCTATACATATTGGTGGAATGACGATTCATTCTTTTTTTCGGTTTCCGTTTGGGATTATTGATCAACGAGATATTGAATATCAACCTGAGAAGCGGAAGTTATTTCGAAATTTGGATGTGTTGATTATTGATGAGGTGTCTATGGTGCGTTCGGATATTATGCATGCTATTGATTTAGCGCTTCGTAAGAATACAGGGGAAAAGGATGTCCCCTTTGGTGGGGTACAGATTATTATGTTTGGTGATTTGTATCAGTTGCCTCCAGTGGTGACGAGTGATGAAGAAAAAGACTATCTGCGTACTGAGTTTGGCGGCGAATATTTTTTTTATGCACCGGGATTATTGAAAGCTGGTATTGAACATGTAGAGTTGCAAGAAAATTTTCGACAAAAGGAAGATGGTGCATTTTTATCACTTTTGAATGCTATACGGGAAAAACAAATATCTTGGAAACATTTATCTGCCTTGAATACTCGAGTTGCGCCATATACTTTGTCAGAGCCTGTTATTGTTCTTACGACAACAAATAAGATTGCTGATGGTATTAACGAAGATAAACTGGCGATGATTGATTCTCCAGAGTTTGTGTATATGGCTCGGGTTGAAGATGTATTTGATATAAAAAAAGCTCCTACCGATGATGAACTTCGATTAAAAAAAGGAGCGCAAATTATGATGGTAAAAAATGATATAGAAACACCACGTCGTTGGGTAAATGGTTCTGTGGGTACGGTGGTTGCTCTTGATAACAATACGATTGTGGTAACTATTGATGGAGAAGAATATTCGCTTACCACGGCTATGTGGGAGGAATATGGGTATGAGTATGATGAAGATTCAAAAGAAATTACTAAAGTTGCTGTTGGTTCATTTCATCAATATCCTCTTAAGCTTGCCTGGGCGGTGACTATTCATAAAAGTCAAGGAAAAACGTTTGATCGGGTTGTCATTGATTTGGGTCGTGGGGCATTTGCTCATGGACAAACGTATGTAGCGCTTAGTCGGTGTAGATCATTGGCAGGTATTTTTTTAAAGCGACCAGTGATGTCTTCTGATATTATTGTTGATGATGAAGTCCGTTTGTTTCATTTACCTTAGTTTATTCATTGGTAATGTTGATGATGGTATAGGTTTTTGTTCCTGATGGGAGTGTTACTTCAATTTGTTCTTGACATTTTTTCCCCATAAGTGCTGATCCTAGGGGGGATTGGTATGAGATAACTTGTTTTTTGGGATTTGTCTCTGTTGGTCCCAAGAGGGTGAATGTTTGTTCTTTTATTCCATCAGTAAGAGTAACGGTGTGACCAAGTTGGACTTTGTCGCATGTGGCTGTTTTTATGATGATGGCGCTGTTGAGGTGGTATTCGAGTTTGAGTATTTTGTTGTTTATTTGTCGGAGTTTTCCTTTGGCAAGTTGATATTCTACGTTTTCTGAAAAATCGCCAAGCTCTGCAAGTCTGCTTACTTCATTCATCCAAAAAGGACGTTCAACATCTTTTAGTCGTTTGAGTGTCTGGGTGTAGGTAGTATATTTTTTTTCTGTGAGGTGAGGGTCTAAGGGAATATTGGTAAATTTTCCAGGCTTTCTGTATGGAATTTGCATAAATTATGTGTTATATTAAGAGTAACAGTTGTTTTTTAGGAGGTCATTTATTTACATCATTACCCTATGGAAAAAAAAGTAAAAAATTCTGATACGTTGAAACAGCGTTATTTGGATGTTATTGCTTTTCACTTTGGAAAAAATTTGGCTGATTTATATGCTAAATTTTATGCCGATAAATCCGATGATGTGGTAAAAAATTCTGTAGAAGAATTACTTCGTGAGTACCTTGGTAAAAAAGAAGCAAATCTTCAAATTAAAAAACTTTCTTGTAAAGTATAGTATGAAAATAAATTTTCCTGTTTTTTTTAGGCTTTCCATTGTTTTCGCTTTTATTTGTTTACTTTATACACAAGTCCCTAATAGTACTAATATTTGGGTGCAAACAGTGTATCTTATTTTGCCTATTATTGCTACGGTTTCTGGGTTGTTTTTGGTAAAAATATATGGGCTTGATAATACCAATGGACGATCTACCTTATTTTTGACCCTTGGTCTTGGTTGTTGGGTGATTGGAGAACTCATTTGGTATGTATTAAAAAATTTTCTGGGTATTGCCCCATTTCCTTCTGTGGCTGATACTTTTTTTGTTTTGGGATATCCGTTTTTATTTTATGGTTTATACGTTCGTGTGAAGGTAATGTTTTCTGCTATTAAAAATATATCAACGTTGTATCTATTTGGATATGTATTGCTTATGCTTGTTCTTTCGGTAGTAGTTTTTTATTATGGTATTTATCGAGCATATGATTCTGAAGCTACATTGTTTGAAAATTTTTTTGGTCTCGCTTATGGCGTTGGAGATTTATTTTTGATTGTGGGTGCAGCATTTTCTGTATTATTGGTACAGGTGTATAAAGGGGGAAAATTTGCCAAGTTTTCTCTTATTTTTATGATTGGCTTTTTGTTTTTTTTACTTGCTGATATTGCTTTCGCTATTTATAGGTATCAGTATGAACTTGATTTGAAGCCGTATGTATATATTGATTTTTTGTGGTTACTGGGATATTTCTTTTTTGCGTATGGGTTTCTTGATCAATATTATTCATTTAGAAAATTACGAGAAAAAATACGTCTTATTTAATAAAATAGGGTTATCAATGGTTTATTGAAGGCAGTGGATATCCATCCACTGTTTTTCTTTTTGACATTCGGGAGGGGAAGTGTAGAATATTGTTATATGACTATGAATACTACCACAGTGTTTGATGCCTTTACTGGCACTTTTTTGATTACCGATACGAAAGGGGACGTTCTTTATGTAAATAAGGCTATTGAAGATCGGACGGGATATGCCGTTGCTGAGGTGATTGGAAAGCGTCCTGGTGATTTGTGGGGTGGACAGATGCCCCCGACGTTTTATCAAGATTTATGGCGAACAGTGTCTCAAAAAAGGGCTCCTTTTATTGGAGACGTATATAATGTTCACAAGAATGGACAGGAATATGGGGAAACATTGCATATTGCTCCAGTTTTTACTGTTGATGGGAAAATACAATATTATATTGAACTTCATCCACACACGTATGATAGGGGAAAAACATCGTTTGCTGATGAATTTATGTCTGTGTTTTTAGCTCAAGAAAAATATGGTGCGCAATTAATGGAATGGGTATTTGCTGTGTTATCTCGTGGAGAAGGCAAAAAAGAACGAATGACAGAGCAAATTGCACAGGCATGTTCGACGAATGATCACAAGCATTTGTCTGCATTTTTGTCTGCTGTTTTTGTGTCTCCTTTTCGGGATAAATTTCGGCAACGGCAGGAGGATAAAGCATTATTACAGGACGCAAAGGAAGATCCCCAGACATTTTGGCTTTTGTATAAAAAATATAGTGATGACATTTTGTATTATTTTATGCGGCGGCTTCCTCATAAGCAGGCCATTGCTCAGGAATTGATGCAGGAAACGTTTTTACGAGCATTTCGGTATCTCCCTCAATTTACTTATACAAATGCTTCTTATCGGACATATTTATTGCGAATTGCGCATAATTTGTTTGTTAATTATCATCGTCAGGTACAGACAGTTTCTCTTGATCGTTTGCCAGAAACGTACTTTGTGAGTCCGAATGTCTATGATGATATGTGGCGTCATCAAGATATTGAGCGTGCTAAGGAAGTATTATCATCTATTGAACAACGAATTGTGGGAATGAAGTATGATGAGGGATTTTCTGTTCGGGAAATCGCGGTTACCCTACAAAAAAGTGAAAATGCCATAAAATTACATTTATCTCGAGCGCGTAAGAAGATGCGTGATCAGTTGGGGGGATCTTAGCTATTTTTGTGATGATGCCGTCTATTTTTTAAAAACCCGTTATTTTACGAGGTTTTTTTATTTTGACACCTTTTTGGATTTGATGTGTTTAATATAGTACAAGAGTATTTATTTATTTTTTCTTTATGCCTATCTATAAAGTGCAAAAACGTAATGGATCTATCGTGGACTTTGATATTGCTAAGATTATTCGTGCAATAACATTGGCAATTGATTCACTTGAACATATTGATACGGTTGATTCTACTATTTTATCAGGAGAAGTCTGTATTCAATTAGAGGAGATGTATGGGGGGCAAATTCCTACTGTTGAGCAAATTCAAGATGTTGTTGAAGATGTGCTTATTCATTACGATTATCCAGAAATAGCAAAGGCATATATTTTGTATAGAGAAAAACGACGAGAATCTCGTGAAACGAAGGATGTGGTGGTGGAGGTACAAAAAACGATTGGTGAGTATTTGGCAAGGAGTGATTGGCGAGTGCAAGCAAATTCAAATCAAGGATATTCTATTGGAGGAATGATTTTGAATTCTTCGGGGAAAGTAACTGCTAATTATTGGTTGAGTCATATTTATCCAAAAATGATTGGTGATGCTCATCGTAATGGGGATTATCATATTCATGATCTTGATATGTTGGCAGGGTATTGTGCTGGATGGAGTTTACGAACGCTCCTTGAACAAGGATTTAATGGTGTTTCCAATAAAGTAGAATCTGGTCCACCAAAACATTTGAGTTCAGCCGTTGCTCAGATGGTGAATTTTTTGGGAACATTGCAGAATGAGTGGGCAGGAGCACAAGCATTTTCTAGTTTTGATACATACATGGCTCCGTATGTAAAAAAGTATGAACTAGAAATACGTGCCGAGATTGATGCTGCGGGTATGGTATTTCCTTCACTTGATGCAAAAGAAGAATATGTTGATAATAGGGTGTATGCGTATGTGTATCAGCATATGCAATCCTTTGTGTTTAATTTAAATATTCCTTCTCGATGGGGAACACAGACGCCATTTACGAATATTACTCTTGATTGGATAGTTCCTGATGATTTGAAGGATAGACGATTGCATTTGGGTGGAGAAGATTTTCTTTATACATTTGGAGAATTACAAAAAGAGATGGATATTGTAAATAAGGCATTTATTGCTGTTATGAATAAAGGAGACATGAAAGGAAGGACATTTACGTTTCCTATCCCTACGTACAATATTACGAAAGATTTTGATTGGGAGGATCCAAAGACTGATGCCTTATTTGAAATGACTGCTAAGTATGGTACTCCGTATTTTCAGAATTTTATTAATTCTTCATTGAATCCTGGTGATGTACGCTCTATGTGTTGTCGATTACAGCTTGATATGACTGAGTTGAAGCGGCGTGGGGGTGGATTGTTTGGGTCTGCGGAAATGACAGGATCTATTGGGGTAGTTACCCTAAATATGGCGAGAATAGGGTATTTGTATAAAGGAGATCCTGCTCGTTTTTTTGCTCATGTGCATTATCTTATGCAGTTGGCAAAGAGCTCATTAGAAATTAAAAGAAAGGAAATTCAAAAATTATTGGATAGAGGTTTATTTCCATTTACCAAAAGATATTTAGGTTCACTGGGAAATCATTTTTCTACGATTGGTGTTAATGGTTTGAACGAAGCTATCAGAAATTTTTTTGATGACAACGAAAATATTACTACTGAGAGGGGGCAAGCATTTGCTCTTGATGTTCTTAATTTTATTCGAGAAAAATTAAAACATTTTCAAGAAGAAACGGGGAATATGTATAATTTGGAGGCCACTCCTGCTGAAGGGACAACCTATCGGTTTGCAAAGGAAGATAAAAAACGTTTTGCTGATATTATTCAGGCAGGAACAGAGGAGGCACCGTATTATACCAATTCTTCGCAAATTCCTGTGGGCTATACGGATGATGTATTTGAAGCATTAACGCTTCAGGATGAATTGCAAACAAAATATACAGGGGGAACAGTGTTACATTGTTACATGAATGAACGGGTTTCTTCTTCTCGTGTGTGTGCTAATTTGGTACGAAAGATTTTGACCAATTTTCAATTACCATACATTACGATTACCCCAACATTTTCTATTTGTCCAAAACATGGGTATCTTGCTGGAGAATATGATTTTTGTCCTACCTGTGATGAAGAACTTGGTATCTCAGGAGAAGAGAAATTTGACCTTAAATATCGAGAAACATATACCGAGATATTTACTTAATAATATTATTCATTTTATTTTATACATGTATGGAACAAAATACTCAAAGAACTCGCTGTGAAATTTGGACTCGTGTAATGGGATATCATCGCCCAGTTTCTCATTTTAATATTGGGAAAAAGGCAGAACATTATTCACGAAAGCATTTTGTGGAACAACAATGTGTTCAGGCCAATGATTTTTTTTCACAAAAGTATTCTGTAACTTGTTAGTTTCTTATGGTTATTAGTGGTGTACAACCATTTACTCTTCTTGATTTTCCTGAAAAAACAGCCTGCATTATCTTTACTGCAGGCTGTAATTTTCGTTGTGGTTATTGCCATAATCCAGAGTTTGTTTTACCGGAAAAGATACAGCAAATAAAAACGAGTTTTATTGATGAAGAAACAATTTATTCATTTTTACAAAAAAGAAAAGGGTTACTTGATGGGGTTGTTATCTCTGGGGGGGAACCAACTATGATGGGGGATTTACCTGCGTTTATTCGTAATATTAAAGAATTGGGATTTTTGGTAAAGCTTGATACAAATGGTAATAGGCCGCTTGTGTTGCAGCATTTACTGGATGAAGGATTACTCGATTACGTGGCGATGGATGTAAAAACCTCATTGGTGAATTATGCTGATCTTGTGGGAGACTGTGTTCGTCTTGAATATATTGCAGAAAGTATACAGATACTTATGCAGGGGAGTGTTCCTTATGAATTTCGTTCAACACTTATTCGTGAAATACATACACCGGAAGTACTTACCAGTATGGCGGAGATGATTACTGGTGCTTCTCAATTTTTTTTACAGCAGTTTCGACCGGGGGTAACTCTTGATCCTCAGTTTGCCTCGTTTCATTCTTTTTCTGTTGAAGAAATGAATGATATTGCACAAGGAATTTTTTCAGCTGTTGTTGGTGAAGTAGTTGTGCGTGGATAATTGGGGATACTGATGTTTGTTGACAAATGAAACTCAGTTGCATATAATATCGTTATATGAACAACTGGATTATTACAAAATTAAAACATTCTGGTGTGCGTGTCACGCAAACAAGAAAACAGTTAGCGATGTTTCTATCAGATTTTGATGGATTATTTTGTGTTTCTGATATGTTGTCGCGTTTTAGTGATTTCGATAAGGTATCGTTATATAGAACAATAGAATTATTTGTTCAGCAAGAGATTATTTATCCAGCGCAGCATGTAGATGGGCATCAGCTGTATGAAGTGTCGCCTCCGACTGATCATCATCATCACATTTGTTGTGAAGGATGCAAAAAAACCGTGTGTGTGCCATGTTCATTTTCCGGTAAAGCTGTAGAAGGATTTTTTGAGATTCATCATTCATTATCACTCCGAGGTCGATGTTCGGCGTGTCATTCATAAGTATTGCATATGCCACAGGTATCTCTCTTTTTATATATTTTTGGAAGTGTTTTTATTGTGAGCCTTATTTCTGTTTTGGGAATTTTTGCGCTTTCGGTTAAAACAGAAGTGATTAATAAAGTACTTGTGTATTTAGTAAGTTTTTCTGCTGGTGCATTGTTTGGTGACGTCTTTTTTCATTTGTTTCCAGAGGTAACAGCCGAACACGGGTTTACGTTGTCAGTATCAATATCAGTATTGGCGGGAATTGTGTTGATGTTTATGGTGGAAAAGTTTGTGCATTGGCGACATTGTCATCATACAAATCATGATGGTGATCACCAAAAAATCCATCCATTTGCTATTATGAATCTTATTGGTGATGCTTTTCATAATATTTTGGATGGACTTATTATCGCGGCAAGTTATTTAGTAAGCCTTCCTGTTGGTATTGCGACAACAATTGCCGTTATTCTTCATGAAGTCCCACAAGAAATTGGTGATTTTGGGGTACTTATTCATGGAGGATTTTCAAAAAAACAAGCCGTTGTGTTTAATTTTCTTACGGCACTTACTGCTTTTTTAGGAGCATGTATTGCTATTGTTATGGCCGCGTATGTAGACGGTATTACCACGTACCTTGTGCCATTGTCTGCTGGGGCATTTATTTATATTGCGGGTTCAGATTTAATTCCTGAGTTGCATAAAGAAACTGAGTTTGAAAAAACACTTCTTCAGTTTTTTGCTTTTATTGGGGGCATGGTTGTGATGAGTTTACTATTGTTTTTGGGGTAATTTTTTTTTGACCGACGATTAATTATCGTTTATTGCATTACATTGATACCTGAATGGTTGTTGGATGTAAATAGCGTATTTGTCTTGTGATTCTTGTGGTCTTGGCGTATACTGAAGTTGGATTATCATCGCTTATTTTTTGTAGTCCGTGTTCGTTATTATTAACACGTATATGGTGTCATTTAGTCCACATTCAGTAAGTACGGATGCCAAAGGTATTGAAAAAGTGTTAGGAGAATTGGAATCTCATATTCTTCGTGCTGTGTGGAAGTTGAAGATGGCAAAGGTTCGGGATGTAAAAGATGAGGTAGAAAAAACGTATAAATCAATTTCTTTTAATGCCGTAATGACGGTTATGAACCGTATGTTGGCAAAGGGTATTTTAATAAAAGAAAAAAAGGATGGGGTGTTTATGTATACGGCATTAATGGCAGAATTTGATTTTAAAAAGGGGATTATTAGGAGTATGCTTTCTGCACTTATTTCTGATCGATCATTATTTAGCGCCGCATATTTTGCTGATTTGAAAGAAAATATGGATGAAAAGAGTTTGGAGAAGTTACGAAAATTTTTGCAATAAAATGTATGTCTGTGAGTAGATTTTTTTTGATTTTAGTCACAATTATTACGGGAGTTTGTCTATTTTTATTTGGGGTGGTCTCTATTGGCGTACAGTATCTTACAAATAGATGGGCATTATTTTTTGAAACGTGTGCAGGAGTAACGCGTGCTATGGTGGGCTATTTTTCTTATATTGATCATATTGGGATGATTATTGCGCTTTTGTTGGTGTTGTCTGGTGTGAGTTATGCCGTATGTATCGCTTTGGTAGAGTTTGTACAGGCAGCTTGTTATAAAAAACAACTTCAAGAAAAACGTGTACGAATTATAGATCATGGAGTGTCTGTGACAACTGATTCGGATTTGTATGCGGTTACGATTGGATTGTGGCGTCCGGATGTATTTGTGTCTCAGGGATTGGTAGACCTTTTGCCTTCAAAAGCACTTGCTGCAGTCATTGCTCATGAAGTACATCATCGCGAGGCGCGTCATCCACTTGTGATTTTTTTGTTTTGTATATTTCATGCGTTATTCTTTTATATCCCGGGAATTCGCATGATGCGGTCGTATGTGCATGTCCGGCAAGAAGTTTCGGCAGATAAAGCTGCTATTCGGCATACCTCTCGTATTTCATTGGCTGAAGCTTTTTTGTCTTTATATGGGAAGCCTGTACGATCAGCGCTTGCTGCTGTTTCATCTTTTTCTTCTTTACCTGAACGGGTTGAATATCTTGTGTCAAAAAAAGAACCTGCATTGTTGTCATTTTTTGATAAACGAATGGTATTATTTGGAGGAACTGTATTTGTGTTGTTGTTTGGTTTTGTGTTGTTTGTTCCACGTCAGTCAGCCGTTGCCTTTCATCAAGATGATAATAATGTGGTTTCACAGATATGTGAAGGGGCATTGCAGTCAACTATTCAAACACTGCTTCATTAATGTGTAGGGATAACATATTATTTTTGTTTTTGATGCTGTTTTTTATAAAGACAGTATTTTTTTATTGGGGGGGATAATTTTGGGTATGATATTTTCTTAAGGCGTTCACTTATTAGCTTATTTTTAGTATAATAAAGGTATATAGTATATATATGAAATTATTTCGAAAAAAATTTATCATTCCATTTGTATTAGTAATTGTTGTTGTGTTGGTAGTTGTTTTTGTTGTGAGAGGGAAAGCTCCTGTTGTTGATTATTCAAGTATTGTGGTTGATCAAAAAGATTTAATTCAATCTGTGTCTGAAACAGGTTCGGTTGATGCAAATCTTTCGTTGACGTATGGATGGGAAACCTCTGGGCAGGTTGTTGATATTGCAAAACATATTGGTGACACGGTTGTTGCTGGTGATGTTATTGCTTTGCTTGATAATACTCAACAACAGGCAAGATTTCGTGAAGCAGTATCACAGTTATCTTCTGCTCAGGCGCGATTAAATGTAGAATTTGCAGGACCAAGTGATGAAGATAAACGAAAGTCTCAAACTGCCGTGGACCAAACGGAAGCACAACTCGTGCAAGCAAAAGCCGAATTACTTAAAGCACAGGCGCAAGCACAAATACAAGTGGTGAATGCACAAAAAGTCGTGGATGATGCGGAAAATAATTTACGTCTTGCAGATGGTGGTGATAATAGTCAGATAGTGACTGATGCGTATGAAGACTTGGTAAATACCTTGAAATCTGTTTTGTCTCGCCTTACTGATGGCCTTACTGATGCTGATAGTATTCTTGGCGTTGATAATCGGTTTGCCAATGATGATTTTGAAAAAGCGTTGGGTTTTCGTGGAAGAGAATATATTGATACGGCAGAACGTTCTTATATTGTTGCAAAGAAATCTATTGCAGCAGTTAGTAGCAAAATATTAGGATTAACATCTGTTAGTGGTCATGAAGAAGTAGATCAAACAGTGGTGGATGCGTTTGGTACCCTTGCTGATATGCAACAACTGTTGTTTGATGTACAGGCGCTTCTTTCTGTAACAGATCCTGTGGCTGGATTTACTCAAACGGAATTGAATGTTCTTGTAAGTAGTATTGCAACGTCTATTACGAATGTAAATGCTATTTCTGCCAGTTTAACAAATGATCGACAAGCCGTTGTGTCTGCAAGGAATTCAGTAGTATCATATCAAATTGCGTATACGAATGCGGTTGCTAATTATGTGTCTGTCAAACAGCAAACGTCGGCAGATATTGCTATTGCGGAAGCACGGGTTACCTTACAAGAAGCTTCTCTTTCACAGGCACAAGCTACCTATGATGTACTTGTGGCCCCACCACGGCAAGTTGATATTGGTTCTCTTCGTGCAGATGTTTCACGATATCAATCTAATGTTGTGGCATTGCAAGATACTCTTGATCAAACAAAATTAATTGCCTTAGGTGCTGGAGTTATTTCTTCATTATCTGTAGAAGTGGGGGAGAACGTGACGGCAAATCAAGATGTTCTTACTATTAATTCTCCAGAGTTGAGTGTGGAAGTTGATATTTCTGAGTCGGATATTGCTACTGTTGCTGTTGGAGATATTGTTGCTATTACTCTTGATGCCTTTGGTGACGATGTTATGTTTACTGGTGAAGTTATTCAGATAGAACCTGCGGAAACGGAAATTTCTGGTGTAGTGTATTATAAGACTGATATTATTTTTACTGAGGGAGAATTATTGCATGCTGTTCGTCCTGGGATGACAGCAAATATTACGGTGTATACAGATAAACGTGCTAATGCTCTTGTTATTCCGCAACGAGCTATTCTTGAGGACAATGGAGAAAAATACGTTCGTGTTATTACCAATAAAAAGCCATTTTTGTATGAAAGACGAATTGTTACCACCGGACTTCGTGGAGACGATGGAGGAATTGAGGTTCTTTCTGGGCTTTCTGTAGGAGAAGAAATCATTACTTTTCTTGATGGAGCGTAATGTATGAAAAAAGAACATGAATCGTTATTGATTGACGCAAAAGGTATTACGAAAGAGTATCTTACAGGAGATATTGCTACCTCTGTGTTGCATGGTATTGATTTTCAGGTACATAGTGGAGAATTTGTGGCAATTATGGGGCCAAGTGGTTCAGGAAAATCAACGTTTATGCATATTTTGAGTTTTCTTGATACGTCAACTGAAGGAACATATTATTTTCAGGGCGAGGATGTTTCTCAATTATCAAGTGATGAACTTGCTCAACGACGAAATAAAAGTATTGGTTTTGTATTTCAATCATTTAATTTGTTGCCTCGAACGAGTGTGCTTGATAATGTGTCTTTGCCGTTGTTGTATGCAAGAGGAAAAACTACTTCTGATGCTGCCGTAAAAAAAGCGGTTGATGCTGTTGGGCTTACACCTCGGGCGCATAATTTATCTAATCAACTTTCCGGAGGAGAAAAACAACGAGTGGCTATTGCACGTGCTATTGTGAATGATCCAGATGTTATTTTTGCAGATGAACCAACAGGAAATTTAGATTCAAAGTCAGGAAATCAAATTTTACGTATTTTGCAAGATTTAAACAAACAAGGTCGCACCATTATTATGGTGACTCATGAACAAGATACGGCTGACCATGCGAAGCGTATTATTCGTATTCGTGATGGGGTTATTGAAAGTGATAAGCAAGTTACGAAACGTCGGTTTGCCACCGATGGAGAATTATATAAGTAAATAAGCCAATAAGCTAGTAAGGATATACTTATTGGCTTATTTACTTATTGGCTTACCTGGTTTTGCTATGCTTTTTTGGCGAATGTTTGTGGTTGCGTATAAGAATTTACTGACAAATAAACGGCGGTCTTTTTTGACGATGCTTGGTATTATTATTGGGGTAATGGCGGTGGTATTGGTAATGTCTGTTGGTGCTGGGGCACAAAGTTTGATTCTTGATCAAATTCAACAACGTGGAACAGATCAAATTGCGGTATTACCAGGTTCTTCTGATCCTACGGGTCCACCAGCACAAGTGTTGGGAATTATTATTACGACGTTAACGTACGAAGATGGACAGGCGCTTTTATTAAAAAATAATGTACAGCATTTGAAAGAAGTTGCTGCTTATTTATCTGGGAGTGATGTATTTCAATGGGAAGCAGAAGAACGAAATGTGACGTATACGGGAGCAACCGCATCGTATACTGCGGTAGAAAAGATTGCTATTGCCGATGGACGTTTTTTTAGTGAAGCGGAAGAACAACAGGGTGATCATGTTATTGTTATTGGAGCTACTATTGCCAAAGAAGTATTTGGTAATCAAGATCCTGTTGGAGAATTTGTAAAATTAAAGCGGAAACGGTTTAAGGTAATAGGTGTCATGGCAGAAAAGGGAACCAGTTTATTTGAAAATCCAGATGAATCCGTTGTTATTCCACTTCTTGTGGCTCAGCGGGAATTACTTGCTGCTCGGCATGTGTCTTTTTTGCGAATGCAGGTTGATGATGAAAAATATATTGATCAAACGATTGAGGAGATACGTCAAACGTTAGTAGAACGTCATAATGATGAAGATTTTTCTATTCGGAATATTGCTGATGCGCTTGATATTCTTACGACTATTACCAATGCGTTGAAGTTTTTTTTGGTGGCAGTGGCTGCAGTGGCATTGTTTGTTGGGGGAGTAGGAATTATGAATATTATGCTTATTGCTGTTAAAGAAAAAACAAGAGAAATTGGACTTCGAAAAGCTGTGGGAGCACGGGAAAAACATATTTTGTGGCAGTTCCTTATTGAAACGTTTGTGATTGTTTTTGTTGGTGCTGTTGTTGGAGTGGTTCTTGGTATTTTGGTGTCGTTTATTATTGCTCTTATCGTGCAGGCACAAGGGTATACGTATCGGTTTATTGTGTCGTCTGTCGTTCTTATAATAGCGGTGGGTGTTTCGTTGGTGATTGGATTAGTCTTTGGTATTGTTCCTGCACGGAAAGCCTCGAAGTTAGATCCAATTGATGCGTTGCGATATGAGTAATTTTGTTTTATTTTTGCGGTAAATTATTGTCATGTATATCTCATCAGTACAATTAGCGTTGCAAACATTTCGGAAAAGTAAGCTCCGTACATTTATGACGGTGTTTGGTATTATGATTGGGATTGCGATGGTGATTATTGTGCTTTCTTCTGGACATGGTGTTCGTGGTCTTATTTTGGATGAGATTTCTTCGTTTGGAGATAATTGGATTAATATTGAAATAAAGGTACCGAGTGCACAAAAAAATTCTTCTCAAAATGCGAGTGATATTGCAAGTGGTGTTACGATTACGACACTTACAAAAGATGATTTGGATGCTATTATTCGATTTCCTAATATTTCTACGGGATATGCTGGGGTAACAAGCCAAACAGTTGTTTCTTACAAAAATGAAAAAGAGCGGCCCTCTATTTTTGGGGTGAGTTCTGGGTATCTTGATATTATG
>CAZEYK010000024.1:0-15774 GCA_964516055.1 uncultured Gammaproteobacteria bacterium | reverse complement strand
AAAACAAATAGTAAATACCAATTAAAACCGCAAGGCCTGTACCAAGAACAACGATGCCTAAACCAATTGGAACAGCAATGGGTATTCTTGGTAGTTGAAATATTCCTATTACCCCGTACAGGCCGAAATCAATTGCAGCAAAAAGTCCTACTGCGAATAGATAAAGAAGAAAAGGAAATAATGTGATTAAGAGTAATCCATAAACACGTAATAAACCTTTTTTGACAATAAGTTCATCAGATTTTCCTTGTAAAAAAGAATTTACGGATTTTTCAAACTTTTTATTTAATGATCCTCCAACCAACCTCACGATTATGTAGATAACTGCAGCAGCAATCGCATAGTAAAGTAAATCGCTCCAATGAAAGGCAAAGTTCGCAAAATTTGAAAAAATTATGTCATAGCCGAAAATGACAAGAATTAGTAGAGCGATTAGTAATGCGATTGTTCTCATATGGTTATTTTAAGAATAAAATTTTCTTCCTTAATTTATTATAGCCGTCAAAATATTTCGTACAACTAGATTATAAACGAATACATTTCGTATATCAATGCTTTTTGGTATAAAATACAAACTTTTTATATTCTCTTATTTTACAATTCATGCTTTTAGTTTGCTATTAAATTCCCTCCCCACTCCACAACAGTAAACCCATTTCGTTCTGGGGTGATGAGTTTTGGTTCTTGTACGTTAATTGGTTTTTCTAGTGAAGTATAGTCCATGAAGACACGAATGATGGTATCCGGTTTTGGTGTCACATTGAGCGGCGCATACGTGTTGAATGTTTGTTGATCAACGAAGCTAACGAGAACATATGGACTTACTTCAAGTTTTGGTTGCCAAAATTCGAGGAAGTCTGTTGTTTCTTGTTTGTTTAGTCCAAGCTGTGCAAGAATGGTTGGCATTTTTTCTTGTACTTCTTGTTTTGATAAAACAAATCCTGTGTCTGGTTTTTTGTAATCAAACGCATAGCCTTCCCAAAATAGGTATGGATATTGTGTTTTGTTTGCATAGTTGTACAGTTTTCCTGATGGTGTAGCATGAACCGTCCATCCATTTTTTCCATATGCTGGTTCTGTTTTGGTAAAGCCGCCGTTTGGTGCTACTTGCACATGTACATCTTGATCTTGCTCTGGATACAGATAAATGATAGGCTTCCCACACTCAGCAAGTGTACGATAATCTGAACGAAGATATACACGCCAATTTCCCATATAATCTTTCCAGAAAAAGATTACTTGATCGTCTAGAAACTGTTGGTATTTTTCTTCATCAGTAAGCTTCGGTAAATCATTACTATTTTTCCATTGCCCTTGCTCATCAAGGGTTTTTGATCCTTCATATCCAAAATCGAAAAAATCTTTGTAATATGAATTGGTGGCTTTATCTTTGAGCTCGAATATTTTTTCTCCTTTTTGTGTTTCTCCTATTGCTATAAGGTTATTTTTGTTGAACCAATCTTTATCGTTTACGACGTTGGTACATTTTTCTATTCCCGCCATACATCCACTGGCGTCAATGTTTCCTCCAACAATAAATTTTTTGTTTTTATTTTGTGGTGAGTTGTACCATGTGATAGCTACATTACTGCCTGGCGTATAAAATTCTTTTTTGGTTTCAGGATCATCATAGGATGTAAAGAAATATGGCCACAGTTCATACAAATATATGCTTCCATCGGAGAACATAATACGGTAGGTCCCATCGATAAAATATACCTCTCCATATGTTTTATCGGTAAATACTTTTGCACTACTTGGCAATCGTTCGTGAATACTATTTTCTTCGATATCATAGATACCTCCAATGTTGTTGGTACTACTTTTGTTTTCTACAAATGATCTTTGCATGATATCTGGTCTTGCATAGATAAGTACACCATCTTGTCCGGGGATAGTTATTTTGTCTGGTGCTGTTAATTCTGGAAAAGCATATGCCATTATCCCTGACACGGTATAAAAATCATAATAGGTATTATGTATGTATTGTTCTGCAACTTCTGGAGTATCAAAAATCATGATAAACTCATTTGTTGCTTTATGATGTAGCACCCGATAAGATTCATGACCACCACCTAATCCTTCGTAGTATTGCGTAACAATATAGATATCATCTCCAGCTACATTTGCTGGAGCAGTTACCTTTCCGGATAAAAAGATATATGAATTACAATATGGTTTTACACTTTGTTCTTTAATCGTCTGACATTTTTTGGGATTTAATACTTCTTCTCGTATCGCTTGATTTGATTCTTTTATATCCAATGACGCAATAAGTGTATTTTTTTCTTCAGTAGATAGTTTTTGTGCGCCAAAAATCCACTGCACTTGTAATTCTCCTTCTTTAAATGGTGTTTGATAATTTTTTGTTCCCTCTACTTCGACGTAAGGTCCCAGTTCATCATTTCCTTGCGTGGTGACTTCTGGCGTTTCGTTTTCCTGATCTACCGTGCCATCAATAAATGGGATTTCATCATCGTTTGAGGCTGTATCATACGCTTGTGGGGGTGGTGTTATTGCTTGTATTACAAAGCTATATATAGCATAGGCGGGAATTGCCAGTATTGCTAGAGCACCAATACCAGCAAATATATACACCAGATACATACTGCTGCTGTGCTTTTTTTGTGAAGGATCATTGTTATTCATAATGGAAAATATTAATATTATTGTTTGTTATAGTATGATTGTTGAGGTTACTTTTGTCAATGAAATTAGCAAAAAATTGATCTTTTTCTGTCCCTATTATTTGGATAAGCTGACTTTGCGTTCCTTGAAGTGGAAAGAGATATGTTGATATTTGATCTTTATATAAAACGAGTCCAACCCCAAGCCCTACTTGTGTGGGTGTTGACCAGTATTGATCAAAGATGAAATTTCCCAGTGAGTAGAAAATCGGCTTGTTGTTGTATATTTCCATTTCTTGGATAACATGTGGGTGGTGTCCTATTATGATGTCTGCTCCGTTATCAATGAATAGATGGGCAAGGTACTGTTGGCGTGCATTAGACGTTGGCTTGTATTCTGTTCCCCAATGAATATTCACGATGACGTAGTCTGATATTTCTTTTCCTTTTTTAATTAATTTTTCAACTTCGTCTTCATCCATCGTGTGAAATGTGTCATTAACGCCGATGAAGGTTATTGTTTTATTCCCTATTGTTTTGGTGAGTGAAGATGATGGCGTGACTGTATATCCGTCACCGCCATAGTATGCGATACCTGCTTTATCTACATTGTTGTTTGATTCTTCTAATCCTTTTCTACTCATGTCTATACTATGGTTGTTGGCCGTGTTAAATAGATTGAATTTATATGTTTGTAGCATTGGGATAAGTGTAGGATCAAAACGGAATGCAATGGATTTACTCGTATTTCTTCGGGAATCGGCAAATGGACCTTCCAAATTTGCGGCAATGATGTCTGTCCCAGAAAAGAATCTGTTTTCTTGTCCAGCGAGTTTTTCTAAAAGATATTCTTCTCCATGTGCTGTTATCTGTTTTTGAACGTCTCTGTCGAGCATGAGATCACCAAACTGGAGAATGCTTATTGCGCTGTTTGTTTCTGGTTTTCCTGTGGCAAAATATGGAGAATAATAGCTAGTATTGTTTTGGGCATTTTCATTATTGGCGATGAGAGCTGAATTATCATGAATTTCGTACGCAACATGTTGCGTTTTGTAGTATTCCATGAGTTTAAGCAGTATTTCAAGACTCGGTATAGAGTCTATTTCAAGACGGTCTAGTCGAGAGTAATCAAATGTTTTTATGACATTTATACTTAACTCGTCGTGAAAATTTGCGGCAGGAAGTGTTTGATAATGAGAAAAATCTATAGAGGAAACAATGACCGCATCTTTGGGAAGGACCTCTATAATTTTTTGGATCACTTTGTTACTTTCTTCTTCGGTGATGTTGTGATTGAAGATAAGAGGAACAACGGAGGTATCTGGTAATGATTTGTTTATAAAAGGAATGATCGAATACATGCTATGTTCTTCTTTTATGACATTTTCGTCAATAACTACTTCGTTCAATGTTGCTAGTTCATCAATAATTTTTGTATTTGCTTTGGTAATGCCGTAAGGAGTTTTCCAATTTCTTTTGCTGGTGATAACTGGGACGCCAAATCCACGAGAAAAATGGTTAGGGCCGATAAGGAGGATGGTGGAGGGTTTTTGTTTTTTTATATATTCAAAAAAGGTGGCATCAATATACCCAGCAAGCAGATGATGTGGTACAATCCCCCCTTTTATTTCACCTATATCGGAGACTTCTTTTGTTTTGAGGTAGAATGAATCAAAAAGATCTTTGTCCCATGGCCCTGCAAATTGAAATATTTCTTCCTCATCTACTTGTTGTTTTTTTTCGTTATGTTCTTGTTTTTTTGAATTATTGAAAGAAGTAGTTGTATTAGTACACCCACTTATAATCATTATGGAGGCTATGAATATCAGTAACTTTTTCATGATGTTTTTGTTTTAATAAATTGCATAGCGTCGAGTGCATTTGGTAAGACAACATCGGTGATGCTGAGAATTGTTTTTGCTATAAATGAGTCTTCTATTTTTCCACCAATAAATGGTACTTCCTTGGTGGTGGTGAGAAGAGCGCCAATGATAATTATGGCGAGAAATGCGGTAATGATTGCCCCAAGCAATCTGTCGACTAGGCTGGCGAATGGGATAATACGTACCAAGGAAAATATTTTATTGGCAAGAAATGAAATAGCACTGCTCATGCCAGCTAAAAGTAACATAAAAGAAATTCCTTGTGCGAGTGGTTCATTTATAGAAATAACCGTAGTGAGTGCGCTGGCGAGGAGTTGATAATAGAGTGTGGCAATCCAAATACCAGCGATGAGCCCAATAACTTCGCTGGCGCGTTTGATAAAGCCACCCCATAATCCGTAAAGGAATGCTAAGACAATGAGGATGGCAAGGATTATATCGAGGAGTATCATATAGGCAGTAGTATATCACAAAGTGTATGGAAAAAAAGAACGAGCAATGGCTCGTTCTTTTTATGTGTTTAGTCGTGGAAAAAGTGGTTCGCCTTTAGTTATTTTTGTTCCTGATTGTAATTTACCCCATGTTCTTTTTTGTTCGTTTTTTACTTGTCCAAGGTTTGTTAAAATCATTTCTGCGCTATGAGGAATAATGGGCGTTAATGCTACGGCGATATGTCGTAGTGTTTCTGCTAGTTGGTAGATGAGTGCAGACACATCTTTTCCTTGTTTTACTTGTTCCCATGGTTTTTGTTCGGAGATTGTTTCATCGCAAAGTTTTACAATATTATTGATATGGCTAATGAGATCATCAAATTTATACGCAGCCATGTACTTGTCATATTCGTTCCAAAATTGATCTACATCAAATAGTGGTTCAACAACTTGTCCTATTCCACCATCACCAAACTTTTCTACCATTGTTAAAATACGTGAGGTGAGATTTCCAATTCCATTTGCCAGATGTGCGGTATAGAATTCTTCAAATCGTTCTTCTGACCAATCTCCGTCTTCGTATGATGGGAGTGCACCAAGAAGATAATAACGAACAGCATCGGTTCCGTATTTTTCTACGACATCGTATGGATTGACTACGTTTCCGGTTGATTTACTCATTTTTTGTCCTTCGGCGGTAACGTATCCATGAATGAATACTTGTGTTGAGGTTGGAAGACCCGCAGACATGAGCATGGCTTGCCACATGGCAGATTGTTGACGGAGATTATCTTTGCCGGCAACTTGTACGCCTGGCCAATATTGCGCGTACTCCCCTTCTGCACCTTCATCTGGCCACCCGAGTGTTGAAATATAGTTTACGAGTGCATCAAACCACACGTACATAACGTGATCATCATCACCTGGCACAGAAACTCCCCATGGCATTTTTGATTTGACCCGAGAAATACTAAAGTCCTGTAACCCTTTTGCCACAAAATTTGTTATCTCTAATTGTCTATTTGCTGGGACAACAAATTCTGGATTATTTTTGTATAATTCGAGTAATTTTTCTTGATATGCTGAAAATTTGAAGAAGTAGTTTTCTTCGTCAACAAGTTCTATTTCTCGGGTTGGATGATCTGGGCATTTACCGTCAACAAGTTCAGAGTCTGTTTTTTCTAGTTCACAACCAACACAATATTTTGTTTGATAATTTTTTTTGTAAATATCTCCGTTGGCTTCACAACGTTTCCAAAATTCTTGTGCGGCAGCTTTGTGTTTTGGATCTGTGGTTCTGATGAATTTATTGTAGCTAAGGTTGAGTGCTTGTTTGAGTGCATCAAATTTGGCGGCGTATTCATCTGTATAGGCTTGTGTCTCTTTGCCATGTTCTTGTGCTTTTTCGTGAATTTTTTTGCCGTGTTCATCTGTTCCGGTATTGAAAATTACTTCTTTTCCGAGAAGACGTTGGTAGCGACAAATAGCATCTGCTTGAACAATTTCCAAAGCAAAACCAATGTGAGGGTTGGCGTTTACATAAGGGAGAGTTGTGGTGAGATAAAATGGTTGTTTTTTCATATTTTTATGTTGCCTAATTTTTTATTTGCCCGGTAAAGTGCTCTTTCCTCATCTTCAGATTGCCTTGCCCGAATATGATCATATATAGATGTATTAACACCAATCCCCTCCAGTGGTTTAACTTTTACATCTGGGAGGCTTGGCCCTTTCCCTGCTACCAAATCTCTCATTGGAATAATATGCGCGGCATATGCCATATGCCCGCTCCTGGTTTGAGCTACTCTAACCAATGAATTTCCGTCTGTACTAAAAGCCAAACCACCCATAGCAATAGTATGGCCATATTCGTTAAGCATTATGGCGTCTTGGTTTACAATGATTCCTAATTGGGCTTGCTCTTCCGGTGTAATTCCATAATCACTAAGAAAATTTATAGTTGTTTCTATTGTAGTTTCTCCCAGTTGTTTTTTTTCTTTTTCAATGACTTCTTTTATTGCTTTAAAGGCTCTTTTGTGGAAACCTCTACCATTTCTTTCAAAACTATTTATATGATGGACAAATACTAGTTCATTTCCTATTCTCGAGTCACGATAGTAGCATTGATTATGTTTTTCGGTTAAATATTTTTGAACAGAATCATTTCGTGAAAGTTCCATTACCGGTTGCATTGAGGTTGGTTGATTTTTATCTATTTTAAACAAAAAAAACTTTTCTCTAAAAAGATTATTATTAACATTTGAGAGGCTTGTGTGTTTAACATCCGCTAGAATAACAAATTCTCCAAATGGATGGACATCTTGAACTTGATACCCATCGGGAATTTCTCCAACTATCTCCAACTTGTTTTGGTCTTTTATGTATTGAAATAGCAACCTTACTTCTCTACCATCATCTACCTTTGCCTCACTGTCAGTGTTTTTTTGTCTTATAATTCCGCTGATTTCAAAAAAAGGATCTACATCAAGATCATCAAAAATTTCTGCAGAAATTTTGCCATCTACCACTTCGGTATGAAAATCTAACCTACGACACGCGGTAGCAAACTCTTTGTTTAAATTATAATTCTCTGAGGCGGATAATCTATCCCACTCTCGCCGAGAGTTTCCTGATTTTTCTTTATCTATAAGTCTTTCTTTCCATTGCAATACGCGCCTGTCGAAACGCAACATCTGTTCTCTTGCGTGTGTTAACTTGCCTTCTTCGTCTTCTCTCATCTGTATAGCATAATCTAATTTTTCAATAGCTTCTCTTATTCTCCTTATTTTATCAGTTTCCTCATCAACACCAGAATTTTCTTGGGTTGTTTCCAAGCTGTCTGTATCCGGCTCTGGTGGTGCAGGTTTATTTTTCTCTCCACCCATAAATGATTTGAACCAACTTTCTTCGCCAATCATATATTTTTGTATAATGTAAAACCTTTTTTCAATAATTGCCTACACTTTTCCCAATAAAAATCCAAAGAGTCAATTTGATCTTCACTAACCCAAACATATTCCGAGTGTTCGTGGCTAATAGTGATATCTGTTTGGGTGGTGGTAGCGAGGGTGATGGTTTGGACGACATTGCCACCTCAGGAGATAGTCCAAGCTTCCCAGCCAACTCGATCTATAATAGCAAATTGTGTAATTCCTGTCTCCTCGGTTATTTCTCTGGCCATGGCGATTTTGGTGTCACTGTCCCCCACTTCCATTCTGCCGCCGGGGAGCTCGTACCTACCATGTAGAGCGTTTTTTAGGAGTAAACATTTTTGTTCACGCATTAGCCATAACCCATTGGCTAAATTTGTATTGTTTGTGGGCTGTGTCCATATATTTTTTTTATGGGGGAGTGGAGTATTACAATAGACCTTAAATTGTTGCCTGTGAGCTTGCTCGCACGTACCAAGACCTAACTTTGCTGTATGAGAGTTATGGTTGGTTAGAGATTTGTAATATACCACAACAAGCCGAGAGCTGTCGTGCGGGCAGAACCAACAATCAAGGATGAAATATACCAATGTGGATCTAGTCCACGAGAGGTGTCGGCTCCCCCAGCCACCTTTCATCACCTATCACGACGTACTTACCACCACCACAAACTCCCCTTTTTGGGAAATATCCATTTTTATAATTTCCAAGATTGTTCCGCGGTAGATTGTTTCAAATTTTTTGGTGAGTTCGCGGCAAATACAAATTTGTTTCTCATTACCCAGGACTTCTTCAAGATTTTTTATGGCTTTTTCTATGCGATGGTTTGATTCGTAGAATACTACTGTGTGTTTGCTGTCTGCCACTTCTTGAAAGAATTTTTTTCGTTTATTTTTGTGTGGAGGAAATCCGAGGAACAAAAATTTATCTGTTGGAAGACCAGAAATTGATAAGGCGGTGATTACGGCGGAAGCACCAGGGATGGGAACAACCACAAGCTCTGGTATGGCTGCTTGCAGCTGATTGATAAGTAAATTCCCAGGATCACTGATTCCTGGTGTTCCAGCGTCTGTGACGAGTGCAAGATGTTTTCCTTGTTCAAGTAACTGCTGAATTTCTGTTACTTTTTTGTCGTCGCTGTGTTGGTGGTAGCTAAGTGTTTTGGTTTTGATATCAAAATGATTGAGCAATTTTTGGGTGACGCGAGTATCTTCACATAAAATAACATCGACGGCTTTGAGCGTGTCGATGACGCGAATGGTGATGTCGCCAAGATTCCCAATGGGAGTGGCAACGATGTAGAGGGTTCCTGTTTGCATATAGTACAGATTGTACGTGGTTTTCAGAAAAAATCAATCTTGCGTATAAAATGAGTGAAGCCGCCAGTGGGTGTACTGGCGGCTTGTGGAATGACGGGGGGGATCAGTTGACTGCCTCTCGGCATTGCTCGACGAGCTCGAGAAGCTCGTCGAGGTCGATCACCTGTGTTGTCCCTCCAGTAAACGTTTCGTGATCGGGATCGATTCCCTGCTTTCGCAGTTCATCGATATCAATTTCTGCCGTTTCTCCAAACGGATCAACGACGGGGACTTCTTGCGTGATGTCGTCATTGGGATTAAAACTACCTTCCGTCATTCTTGACTTCTCCTTGTTGTTGCCACCAGCTTCTTGCCGATGGCTTTGGTTTATCTTTTGAACCGATTTTCGAATTGAATTTTTTTGAGATCAGCAAAGCGAATAAGCAATCCACCTTCCTGAGTTTTCAAAATAATTCCTTGATTTTCATCTATGGAGATGACGTGCCCAAGAACTTCTTGAGTTTTCTCCCCAAATCGGGACGTAACAATGACAGTCCGCTTGCTCTCTTGAAAGAGCATCAGAACTGCAATGGAGGTTTCCATTGGCTCCCTCCGTTGTTGTTAATACTTACGATAAACAGATCATTCTACGTTGCTTGTGTTTATTTGTCAAGTCTCTTTCTTCTTTTATCGTTTTTTGCTATAGTATCTATACTTAATTATCTTGACGTATGAAACCATCAATACTTACATTACTTGTTATATTTAGCGTTTTTTTAGCCCCTTCGAGCGTGTTTGCGGCGGCTGAGTTTAATCCAAATTTTCTCATTTCTGACGAAGAACTCCAAGATTGGCAGAGTATGAATGTCTCTGATATTCAGTCTTTTCTTGAAGATAAGGGAGGCTATTTGGCTACCTTACGGATTGAAGACTATGTAGGGAAAAAACGTTCTGTGGCAGATATTATTTATCAAGCAGCAAAAATGTACGAAATCAATCCCAAATATGCCTTGGTAAAACTGCAAAAAGAACAAAGCCTTATTACGGATAAAAGCCCCTCTCAGAAAAAATTGGATGGTGCGACGGGGTATGGAATTACTGATGGTTGTGGCTGGACTTGTGACACGTATTTGAGAAATAAAGGATTTGGGAAACAGCTGGATAGTGCCGTGGGCATTATGCGGTGGTATTATGATCACAAAAATTCAGAAAGTTGGATCAAACAAGAAGGAAAAACCTATACAGTGAGCGGTGAGGCTATTCGTCCTGAAAGTGATGCTACCGGATTTTTGTATACCTATACGCCACATATTCAGGGAAATGAAAATTTTTGGAAACTCTGGCAAGCATGGTTTGATCAAACATATACAGAAGGATCTCTTATTAAAACAGCAAATGATTCCACCGTGTATTTAATTCAAGATGGAAAACGTCGGCCATTTAAAAGCATGAGCGCTCTTGTGACACGATTTGATCCATCACGAATAATCACAGTTCCTTCTTCTGAATTGCTTCGCTATGAAGAAAGTACGGCCATTACTCTTCCTAATTATGCAATTTTACGGAATGGCAGTGATTTTTATTTGTTAGATTATGATGTGTTACGGAAGTTTAAGAGTGAATCCGTAGTGAAATATTTAGGATTCAATCCAGATGAAATGATTGATATTTCTTCTTCTGATTTGAAAGGGTTTACGATTAGCCCTGAAGTGATCACTGCGGAGATTCAATCCGTTACCGGAAAATTGGTGTCCTTTAAAGAAGATCCTGGTAGTCTTTATTATTTGAAGCAAGATACTTTTCATCCTCTATATGATCCGGCCATTGCAAAAGCAAATTTTCCAAATTTAACTCCTGAAACAGTGCCTCTCTCCGTATTGAAAGATTATACAGAAGGTACCCCAATTAAATTTCAGGATGGAACGCTATTTGGGGTAAAAGGATATAACGAAGTTTACGTAGTTGACCATGGAAAAAAACGTCATATTGCTTCTGCTGAAGTATTCCTGGGGCTTGGTTATAAATGGAATCAAGTGATATGGACAAATAGTGTAGTAGGATCACTATTTGATAGAGGGGAACCATTATATATTCGTACGTCTGAACAGGTAAATAATGCATCAAGTGATTTAACGAAAGATATAAACATTGCTGATAGCAGCACAGATGATCCTCAAAATACGAGTAATGATGTTCTTGATTATCTTGTCCGTACGCCAGCGGCTGAACGTAAATTTATTGGCACTGACTTACTTCCTGACGTTGAAGCGTATGTTATTGCTGATTATGATACTGGTGAAATTTTGAAAGGAAAAAATGTTGACTATCAGCGTCCCATGGCTTCACTTACCAAAGTAATGACTGGATATTATTTATTGAAGGAAGGATTGAATTTGAATGGTACCGTAACCTATGACGCCGCTCGTCATCAAGCACTTTATCATCATTTTCGTACGGTAAATGGAGAAAAGTTTAGAAATAGTGATCTATTATTTTCCCTTTTGGTTTCTTCATTAAATACTCCTGCTCGCATGTTGGCATCGGAGGTAACTGCTTCTGATAGCGAGTTTGTGGCTGGCATGAATACACAAGCAAAGGAATGGGGACTTGATAATACCTCTTTTGTTGATCCTGCAGGTGTGGAAATAGATAATCTTAGTACACCACGTGATTATTTGTCTCTTTTTTCACATGCTATTACCAACAAAACTTTACGAAAATACATGAATGATCCTTCTTATGATTATGATGAGCTGGTTGATCTTGATAATATGCCTCACCATTTTGATACACATACCAATGCATTATTAAAGAAAACAAATCTTCCGTTTGATATTCTTGCAAGTAAGACTGGCTATTTGTGGGAATCTGGTACTTGTTTGGCTATGCTTATTGAACGTCCTTCTGATGGGAAACAGTTTGTTATCATTACGATGGGAAATCCTGAATATACCAATAAATTTGATGCCCCTGAATCACTCGCTCGTTATGCTGTGACAAATTTGTAGGAACTATTTTTTCTGTGCTATAGTAATATAAATTAATTATTCTTTTCTCTTTTTGTTTATGTCCCTTTGCTTTGCTGGTGTAGTCCCCCACTCCCCGCTTCTTATCCCATCCATTGGAAAGGAAAAGACAGCTGAACTACAAAAAACTGTTGACGCGCTCAAACAACTTGAGCAAGATTTGTATCTGGCGAAGGCAGATGTTGTGTTGTTGTTTACTCCACATGGAAGTTTATTTGATGATTCATTTGCCGTAAATGCCCATACACACTATGTGTCGGGATTTGATGAATTTGGTGATTTTGAAACAAAGCGAGAATGGAAAGGAATTCCTGATTTAGCAGCAAATATTAGTCATGAAAGCCATTTAAAAAATATTGCTGTCCGACTCGTAAGTAATGAAAAATTGGATCATGGTTCTTCTGTCCCTCTTTATTATCTTACTGAGCATCTTCCTGATGTAAAAATTTTGCCAGCAGGATTTAGTGGATTGAGTCGTGAAGATCATTTAGCGTATGGAGAATTGCTCAAAGATATTGTTATGGAACAAGATAAACGTGTGGCCATAATCGCCTCAGGTGATCTGTCCCATAAATTATCCCCTGACTCTCCTGGTGGTTTTAATCCCAATGCTAAGGTATTTGATGAAACCCTAATCCAGTTGCTTGAAGCGGGGAATTTGCCTAGTATTATTGCTATGGATCCTGCAATTGTGGATGGTGCAGATGCGTGTGCGTATCGGACTATTTTGATGCTTTTAGGGGTATTACAACATATGCATTTTTCGTTTAAAACCTATGCATATGAAGCCCCTTATGGGGTGGGCTATTTGACGGGAAATTTTTCATTCTAGTGTTTTATTTTATCTCTATAAAACACAGGTATTATCCTGTGTTTTGTTTTTTCTGCAAAAACGGTAGTATGTAGGAAAGTTCTCTATCCCCTTATGATTGCTAAAATTGCACCGCTGACCAGGTTACCCTCCAATTTACATGTGTTTGATTATCTTGTCCCAGAGGAATACGTTGGTCGTGTTTGTGTTGGGCAATTGGTTATGATACCCCTTCGTAAAGGGGTTGTGTTTGGTATTATTATCTCTTTTGATGATACCTCGGTGGTGCAAGAAACAAAGCTACTTGATAGCATTGTGTGTGATGAACCGGTGTATATGGTGCACCAACTCAAAATGTATATGCGGTTTGCTCAGTGGTACGGCATGGCGCTAGGATCGTTATTGAAAATATCTATATTACCACTCCAAAAAAGGAAATTAAAAACAATACAGATTGCACCAAAAAAGCCAGTCATTAAAAACTCAAAGACACACACTATTTCTTGTAGTCGATATACATCTTCTCATGAACATGGGGAGATGCTACAACAACGGATCAATGGATATACATTAATTGTTGTGCCTGAACAATCGCTTATTGATGAAGTTGTTTCCTTGCTTGCTGATATTCCACAACAAGACATTGCGGTATGGCATAGTGAGCTGTCGGTAAAAGAACAGTTTGAAACTTGGCTACGTATTCGAAACGGTGAGGTGCGCGTTATTGTGGGTACACGTGGGGTAGTCTTTTTGCCCTTTTTTCACCTTGATACGGTTATTGTTGATTATGAAGAACGAGAAAACCATAAACATTGGGATCAAACACCACGCTTTCATGTGAAAGATGTGGTGAGTATGTTTCCGAGTATCTATGGGGCAGCTATTGAGTATGTGTCCTATTCCCCTAGTATTTCTTCCTATTATGGTGTCCATAAACGTAGCTGGGATGGTACGCATTTTTCTGTTGATCCGTTTGCCAATCCACCTACCTTGGTAAATATGAAAAATGAACGGAAAGGCGGAAATTATCGTATTTTATCTGATGTGGTTATGGATGCAGTGTTGTCTACTACTGAGGATGTTTTTTTATATATTCCCCGAAAAGGTGATGCTACTGCCGTACATTGCCAAGACTGTGGCTATATATCAATCTGCCCAAGTTGCTCATTGCCACTTATTTATTATAAGAAGCAAAAACAATTGCGCTGTCATTACTGTAGTGTGTATGATCCTATGATTGTGCAATGCCCTGCCTGTCAGTCTTTGGCTATTTCTTTGTCTGGGGTGGGAACGAATGCCGTGGTAGAAGAACTTGTTGCTTCTGGCATTGATGCCACTACTATTTATCATATTGATGGAAATACGGGGGCTGTTGATTTTATGTCCTCGGAAGGACGACGTATCATTGTGGGAACCTCACGCGCGTTTTCTTATGTTCGATGGCAACAGACGTCGGTTATTTCTTTTTTGTCTTTAGGATTGCAACTTGCTCGTCCAGAACGTACCGCAAATGAACAGGTGTGGCATGAGATACAACGCGCACAGTTTTATCGTGAACCGACGAGTGCGTTTTTTATTCAAACATTTGATCCGTATCATCTTGTTGTCCGATCGCTTTGTGAACCAGAGCGATTTTACCGTATGGATCTTTTTTTTCGTAAAGGATTAGAACAACCACCATATACGTATGTTGCGCGCTATTTTTATGGTGATACCGATTTTTTGTTGGCAAAACAAGGGGCAATGCGGATGTATGAACAACTTTGTCATCAATTGACAACACATCAAAAAACTATTACGCTTACAATGCCTATTGTTATGCATCCTCAGTTTTTTCGACGAAAATTTTGGTTTGTGATGCGGGCAACATTTCAGCCGGATACATGGCAAGAAGACCTTGTATGGCTGAACCAATTTTTTCCAGCAACGTGGCGTATTGATCCACGACCGCATTCATTATTATCTCCATGATGTTAGATATTATTACTCATCCTAATCCTTCCATTTTACAACAGGAGTGTACCCCTGTTGTTTCTGATACGCTCAAAGAGGTAAAGACGCAAGAATGGTTTCAAGCAATGATAGCAACAATGCATTATTCAAATGGTATTGGTATTGCAGGACCACAAGTGGGCGTATTAACGCAAGCCTGTATCATTGGCAATGAGGCCTTTACCAAAAAAATTTCTGTCCGTAAAGGATCTATTTCTCTTACTGAAGATTTAGTGCTTGTTAACCCTACATGGCATCGATTAAATAGAAGGACTGCCTGGGATACGGAAGGCTGTCTTTCTATCCCAAAAACATTTGGAAAAGTAAAACGATCAACGGTAATCCGTGTGGAATGCTTGGATCGTTTTGGTAATGAACTTGTTTTTGATGCTCATCAATTTTTTGCTCGAGTTATTCAACACGAAATTGATCATTTGCATGGAGTGCTTTTTATTGAGAAAGCAAAGGATATTTACGATATTGATTAACGAGACAAATAAGATACGGCTTCCGTATTGTACGCACTATATATGAACAAAATATCTGTCGTTTTTTTTGGGACACACCGGTTTGCTACGGTTATTTTACAAGGACTTATTGATAGTCCTTTTGTTGATGTTGCCCTTGTGGTTACCCGGCCAGATAAACCTGTTGGCAGAAAAAAAATATTAGAATCTCCTCCGGTAAAAATATTGGCAGACAAACATGGCATTACGGTAATTCAACCCACGAGTTTGAAACATATTGATCTTAACGAGTTTATCAATCAGGAAATTCTT
>CAZEYK010000023.1:0-15938 GCA_964516055.1 uncultured Gammaproteobacteria bacterium | reverse complement strand
TTTCTAAACGTTCATGCAGTTCTTTATCGAATTCTTGATTGCGGACTTGTTTGAGTATGTCAGCAAATCCAGCTTCATCGACTTTGAAGGCTTTTTTACAATGGGGGCAGATTATTTCGTTCATAGGGTTTAAATTAAAATGGTAGATCTTCAGGGGTTATATCCGATTCTGATTCAATTCCATCGCTTTCTTCAGCTAAATTTAGCGTACTGGGATTATCAAGTATTTGCATTTTTTCTCTGAAAAAGACGAAGAAATCAAGAAAGTCATCTGCAACAATGAAATCGCTTATTTTTTCGCCATTTTCAATCATAGTTGCTATCGTTTCTAAAACACCCTGTTCCTTAGTGTAATGCGGTTTCTTGTCCTCTAAATATAAATCTTCTAACTCTCCTGAGAGTAAGAAAATATTTTCATCTTTTAATTTACTCATATATTCTTTAACACCATCCTGTTCTGTGCTTTGTAAATTAGCCAAATTTTTAAATCCAGTAAGACTGTAGGTAGATTTCAAAGTATTTAATTCATTTATCCTATCTTGAGTAAATTTAAGTTTTGTAAAGTAGTCTGAAATACCATTATTTAAAAAGTCAAAGTCAGGAATTATAAAAAAAGGAATTTCCAGTTCCTGTAAAACTTCTGCATATTTCCAAAACTCAGTTTTTCCACCAACATTTAAAACTGAAATATTGTTTTCATTTAGCCAATCTTTACTAGCTCCATGAACTTCTTTCGCTAATTCCTCTAATATGTATTTAGCATCTTCTGTAAGAATCACCGCATCAGCAAAAAACATTTCAGCATGTTGCTTTCTTATTAAAATCTGTTTTCTTTTTGGTGTGCTAAAACTAGTATTTTTTGCTACTGTCCCATCATTTTTTTTCTGAACACAAATAATATTTAACTCCTCAGAAACAGGGACTATAAATTCTGTTGAGTGAGTTGTAACAATAACTTGATTCTTTCCTCCATCTAAAAAGTGATTGAGTCTATCTGAAATAACTCTCCTTCCATGCGGATGCAAGTAAAGTTCAGGTTCTTCTATTACTAATAAAGACCCAGAAGTATGAACCACTTCTCGAATATAAAAATCGAACAAACTAATAGTAACCGCACTTTGAATTCCTGAACCTTTGTCAGCTAATTCACTATTAAACCCATCGTCTACATATATTAGAGCATTTTTGTAAATATCTTGTTTTGTGTCTGGGTTAAATTTAAAAGAAATTGTTGTACCAGGGAAAGCAATATTGGTTTTTTTATCGCAAATCTTACTTTGTAAATCTTTAAAAACATTATCCGATGCTTTTTTTACTTCCCCAAAAGCAGTTTTTAGATCTTGGTTTTCTGTGTCGATGTACTGTTTTAATAATTTGCCATACCAACTCCATTGGTTTATTCGCAATTGATCTTTCGTATCTCTAAATGCTGGAATAATAGCACTCTGTAAAAAGAAGTTTCGCAAGGAACCAGCATTTGAACCAACTTTCCAATTTGCTTCATCATCAGTATAGAAAAAACTTAGATGTTTAATTATCTTTCCATCTTCCTTTTTTGCCATAAAAGCAAATGCAATTTTTTTGGCATTTGAAAACTCTTGTTCCAAAGTCTTCTTGCAATATGATTTTCCTCCAATCCACATTTTTTTAAATTCATTGGCATCTAATTTTGATTGTCCCTCTTCTAATTCAAAATAGAATAACTTTTCTATTTGATCTGTATCAAATTCATCAGAAATCTCTATTATATAATCGTCTCCATTGTATCGATCCGTTTGAGATGGGGTTTGTATTTTGACATATGCTGTTTTCCCAGCCTCTGAAAAATTCAAATCTTCAATCTCTCCTGTATCGCTACTAATATCTCTTGTAAGTTCACACCAAATAAAAATATCTTCTTCGGTGTTCCCATTGTGGAAATCATTTTCAGATATATTTTCAGATTTGTCCCAGTCTGGGGATCTCTCTCCTAAAACAATATCAATCGCTTTTACTATATTACTTTTCCCTGAATTATTTCTACCAACAATAACATTTTTCCCTTTTTTAAAGGAAACCTCCAATTCTTTAATCGAACGATAATTTTTGATAAATACTTTAGAGAGATACATATTATTTAGTTGAAAGCTACAAGTTTTGATTTTTCCTTATCAGTCGATTTAGATTCAATCATTTCCTCAACCTCTCGTTTTGCCTGTTCAAGAAGCTGGCGGGATTCGTGCAAACTTTTGTGAGATTCCATTACTAAGTCATGTATTTTTTCAATCTTTTTGTCATCTAAAAGTGGAATTATCACGTTTGCTGCGTCTTCATCCGTGACTGTCGGATATGAAACACCTGTACAACATCTTTCTAATTGCATTTTTCCAATTATCGATCTCATAACAACCTGTAAATAGAATGGTGAAATTGAATGCTTTTCAAAAACAGCAAAAGCACCACTTACTACAAAACCGTTATTCCATCCATTTGGAATTACACCAACGGCTCCGCGAGTTGGTCGTACAGTAGATATTAAAAGGCTTTCATCCTGTATGTTTTTTTTCGCATTAGCGGGTAGATCAACACCTGCAATTTCATTGTATGTAAATTCACCATTGCTAGTATCTACATCGCCAATTTCAATATATTTGTAGGTTTCTTCGGGCAAGATATTAACTTTTTTCTTGGATAAAGTAGATATATCCCCTAATTTCTCGATTTTATTTGCATTACCAATTTTTTCCATTAGTAATTCATATCTCGGCTGAAAATACTCCGCATCCATGCGGGCGACTTTGAGAATATTGACAAAGTCAGTTTCGTAACCAGTTATCCATTCAGGTGTAAAATCTTCAAGCCCGAGTTCTTGAAGGAGGATCTGTTCGGCTTGAGCATAAAGAGATTTTGATTCTAATTGAAGGCTATAAGACTTTTCTGCTAATTGATTAGTTTTCTCTATAAAATCTTTGCTTAGAGAAGGTACTTTTAAATATTTAAAATCGTCTAAAGTGATTTTTTGCTGTACTTGACCTGATAACTTTCTGTCAATTTGAGATCTGCCATATTTAGAGTTCAAAAACACCATTAAAAATCCACTCTGTCTTTTAAATTGTTCTTTGATTTTTACGCCAATTACATTTTGACTAAGGTTTAATTTTTCAAATCTATAATTTACAGCCACATCTCCTATTCTCCCGACTTTTGCCATTAGTAAATCGCCGATATTCAATTCGGTTTTTAATTCCTTTTCATGCGCCTCATTATCGATTTCTATGATGTCTGAACTTGTTATAAAAGGATCTTTGAGGTCGCCAGAACGGATAAAGGGTATTCCATTTTCTTCAACATAATGATCTGGTGAAATATCAAAAATACCTTTTTTAACAAATTTTGTGTATGTTACAAAATCCTGATTTTCAAGGGAACCGATAAACTTGTCAGTTTTTATAAAAAATGGACGAAAATATTCCGCATCAATTCTTTGATGTTTTAATAAATCCCCAACTGTAATTTCAGAAATTTGCGCCATATCAAATAAAAAATTATGAATTAGAACCTCTCTTTTTCAACATCTTCTTCACCTCTCTATCAAAATCCGACTCAATTTTTTGCGTTTTATTGAATGTATCATAAATATCACCAGCCTTTTTTGCCGCTGTTTTTTGCGATATTTTCCCTTTTCCCTCCAAAACACGATATTCATTAAACTCCAAAAACTTATTTACCGACTCCGCCAATTGATCCATGGTAAAAGTGGTGCGGTTTTCAATCAAACGCTCGATGTAATCGAAATAGCCGGAAACCGTTCTTTCCAGTTTTTTAATGTCAGCTTCGGGAAGATAATTTTTTGCAATCACAACATCGGATTTTAAAATTCTTCCATCGGGTGATCCCTTCCAAGTTGTCAGTCCCATGTTTGGCTTTTTTGTATCCGCTAAACTGGCAATGATTTCCGCTGCGGTTTTCCCACTAATCGCAAAATGAAACTTGTTTTGTACCATGGCATAAAAGTTTTTGGTGATCTCGGAATTTTTATCATAATCAATCGAACATTCACGGAAAATATCAGTGATTTGCTGATAAATCCGACGTTCACTACTGCGTATGGAACGAACACGTTCTAGTAATTCCCGAAAATAATCTTTCCCAAAGTAAGTGCCGTTTTTTAGTCGTTCATCATCCATCGCAAACCCTTTGATGATGTAGTCTCGCAATATCTGCGTGGTCCAAATACGAAATTGAGTCGCTCTTTTGCTGTTTACCCTGTATCCAACCGCAATAATCGCATCGAGATTATAAAACTCCACCGCTCTTTTCACCTCTCTGACACCCTCATTTTGAACTGTTTCCAAAATGGAAATAGTTTCTTTTTCGTCTAACTCTCCCTCTTCATAGATATTATTGAGATGCTTCGATATTGCTGGAACTCCAACGTTAAACAATTCCGCCATTCGCTTTTGAGTCAGCCAAACCGTTTCATTTTTAATAAAAATTTCCACCTTAATATCTCCATCAGGCGTTGTGTAGAGGAGAAATTCGGTCAGTTGATCTTGAGTTGTCAGTTTTTTCATATCAAATAAAGTCAAAGTTATGCTTCTTCGCAAACTCAATGAATTTGTTTGCAACATCGTCTAAATCCGTATCGTAAACATACGAGCCGTTTTCATCTTTCTTGATGTTGTTGTTTTCATCCATCGCATACACATAATCACCACTATTGTTTTTGCCCGGCTTTTCACTGGTAGCCATAAAAATTGGATAGTTTCCGGCTTTCTTGCGTTCTTCATCATCACGCCATTTTTGCAGAAATAGCACGCTGGTTTTTGTTCCCGTATGTGGCTTAAAGCTGTTTCCATGTAAGCCGACAACTGCCAAAAGTCGAGCACGTTTCATAATGTAACGGCGAATATACTCTTGATTGGTGTTATTGAACACGCCTTGCGGTAACACAATGGCCATGCGTCCGCCCGCTCGAAGAAAATCTAAGTTCCTTTCAATGAATAAAACATCTCGTGTCATCTTGTTTTGGTGTTTGTTGGTGCGTTCAAAATCTTTATCGAATTTAAAGCCAAGATCATATTTATTGAGTAGTGTTCCTTTTACTTCTCCCGCAAATGGCGGATTGGTCATCACCACGTCAAAATCAAAATCCGTCATAGCTTCTTCGTTTTTCTTGTTCAAATCAAAGTCATCAAATCGGTGTAAGAATTTGCTAAATCGTGCTTTTGATTCGGTATCCCAAAGACTGCTATCGAGCGAGTTTGCATAGCTCACGTTGGTTTTACCGTCACCCGCAATCAACATCATGGCTTTCCCGATTTTTACACTTCGTGGGTCGAAGTCGATAGCATATAGGTGTTGATCTGCATACTCCTTGCGCTTGGATTCAAAACTGCTTCCGTAGTCTGCTTCCGTGATTTCGTTTCGCCATACATGTTGCATACTATGAAGCAAGAATCCGCAACTTCCCGCTGCTGTATCGACAATGTTTTCGTTTTTCTTTGGTCTCATCATTTTGACGCACATATCAATCACGAAACGAGGAGTGAAGTATTGGCCTTTTCCACCTTTTGCGTCTTGATTGATAAGATACTCAAAAGCGTCATCAATCACTTGCAGATTTGAACCAAACAAACGATATTTTTGAAGCAGAGAAACTGCGGGAACAATGGCATTTTCCGGAATTTCAATTTCGTCTTTATCCTTGAATACATCGCGCCATTGCCCTTTAGCTTCGTTAAACAATCGAGAAATGTTGTTGAGATTTTCTTTATTGGTGATTCCAGCAATCACACGGAAACGGCGATTTTGTGATCGTGGCGTTTCGAGTTCATCATAAAGTTTGGCGTAGATCAGTTTGAAAATTTCTTCAAATGGATTAACGCCAGCGTTCGCCAGTACAGCATTTTCAAGGTCTAAAATGAGCTGTTTCAAATTATTTACGTCGTCTAAGTCGTCGTAGGTAATGATTTTTTTCTGAACATCCTCGACTGTTTCGTTGAATTTTGGTAAATCTGGCAAATCTTCAAATAAATTCGGGTCAGTTCGGAGAAGATTATTTTGTATTTTGCCGTCTGTGAGTACCAAAATTGGTGCGCCTGTTGCATTGGCATAGCTCTTGAGTTGCCCTAGTCCGTCTTTTACGTCGGGCTTTTTCACCTCAACCATAAGGTAAGGAGTTTTCATGTCTTCGCGGTATACCACAACATCAGCTCGCTTTTTGCCTATTTCACGACCAAATTGCACGTCAACCTCAAGCTTGACTCTATCCTTTGGATATTTGTAAACGTTTAGGAGTTCATACAAAAACAACTGTCTCACGATTTCTTCGGGAGCTGTTTTTTTGTCGGTGAGTACAACTTTGTCTTTTCCGTTATGCTCAAGAGTTTTTACATACACGCGATCTTTTTCGTCAGCGTAAAACTCTAAAACATGTAAGTTTTCAAAAAGAGCCAGATCATCCTCGGGATTTTTGAAGATTTTTGATAGAACGTCGATTGAAGAAATGTTCATAAAATTATTTGATTAAATCATCTACGCCAACACCAAGGGCAGTGGCAATTTTTGTTAGTGTGTCGATTGTGGGATTGTCGTTTGCACCACTTTCAACAGTAACCACCGTATTTAAAGAAAGGTCTGCTAACTTTGAAAGGCGATCTTGCGAAATGCCTTGTTCAGCTCGCAGTCGCTTCATATTTTTTCCAATGGTATTTTTAGAATTTGGCATATAGTATAATGTATAGGTTTGATTGTATGGTACTCCCTTCAATTTATACTGTCAAAACAACAAATACGCGTTCCATCAATAGATAGAACTTCATATATTCCCCTTAAAATATTGTAAAAATAATAGAGTGCTATTACAAATGAAACAACTGTTCATCCAACCCACTTCTCAACTGATCAAACTCCCCTATCTTCTCATCTGGCACAGGATCCCCTGGCGGAAGTTCAATTTCAAGTGGATTCACCAATGTGCCATCCTTCTTAATCTGATAATGCAAATGAGGACCAGTTGAATGCCCCGTTGACCCAACATACCCAATAATTTGTCCCTGCTTCACATGCGCCCCAACCGTAATACCACTACCAAATTTACTCAAATGCGCATACTCCGTTGTATACGTATCATTATGATGAATACTCACAAAATTTCCAAATCCACGAGTATCCCACCCAGCAAAACGAACCACCCCATCCCCTACAGCCATAACAGGAGTACCAATAGCAGCAGCATAATCAATCGCCCGATGTGGCCCAAGCGCATTATTAATAGGATCAAACCGACCATACGTAAATCCAGACGTAATCCGACTAAACTCCAGTGGCGCCTTAAGAAATTGTTTTTGCATAGCTTCCCCTGTATCACTAAAGTATACGGGATTCCCTTCCTCATTTTCAAACAAATATGCCTTCAATGAATCCCCATCATTCACAAACTCTCCCGCTAACACAGCACCCACTCCCACATAATTACCATCACGATACCGCTTTTCATACAAAACACGGAAACTATCACCATTTTTCACCTGCACAGAAAAATCAATCGTCCACGCAAATACATTAGCAAACTTTACAAGCAACTCCTCTGGCATACCCGCATCAAGCCCAGAAAACCATAACGATGATGACACCGTACCGCCAATCACCGCTGTTTCAATATCATACGTAATCGGCACAATGGTTGTATTATATTCAGGGTCAAACAAATTCACTGCCACAATTTCTTCAGTATCTTTTTCATATTCCAACCGCACTCGTCGATCATCTTCATCTGTTAGTACTCGAAATTCTTTTCCAACCTTAATACGAGTAAAATCGTATGTTAATGAGGTAATATCAAGAATTGCGAGCGCCTCGCTATAGTCAAACCCCAAGGCTTCCATAACAGAAGCAAAAACATCACCATCTTGGACGGTGTAACGACTCACAGTATACGAAGATTTTTCTACCACAGTATTTTCTGTATCTTCAGAAGTGTCAACTGGACCATGGTCAATTTCTTGTGCATTACTTTTTGCACTGTACAATACATACCCGGTACCAACAGCCAAACAAAAAATAACAACAATAAGTATTTTATTCATCATAGCCTTAATATTGTACGAAGAATCTATTAATATCGCAACCAAAAACACAAAAAATACCTCAACAAAAACAAAAAACCAAATCACTATTCAAACAACGTCCCATATATATTGACACAAAATACGTAAGGTGCTAATATATTCAGTACCTTATACAAGTAACAGCCCTCTATGAACCGACAAAAAATTATCGAAAATCTCCTCCAAGACATGCATGCAATCCGCCACAAAATGATGATTGGATATACGTCAAAAAATACGGTAGACATCACCCCCTCTCAAAGTTTTGTATTACGATTTATATCAGAAAATAGCCAAACCAATATCAAGATTATTGCTCAAGCCCTTCACATCACAAGCAGTGCCGCCACACAACTCGTAGATGCCCTCGTAGAAAAAAAATATGTACTCCGTAAACAACATATCACTGATCGACGAATAACAACCCTATCATTATCACTAAACGCAAAAAAATTATTCAAAAAATTCAAAGAACACCGCACAAAAAAAATGATGACCATCTTTGATGCACTCGATGACTCCGAACTACAGCAGTATGCCGCACTCCAAAAAAAAATAAGTGACTTTGTAACAAAACAATAGCCATGATATATAGACGTATGAATAAAAAAAATAGAAACAAACCCAAAAAACCAAACCTCTTTACCATTTTAAAACCCTACAAAAAACTTATTGTACCGCTCGTTATACTAGCGCTCCTCAGTAATGGATTAACCTTGTGGCTTCCCCGTCTTATCTCCCATGGTATTGATGGATTTTTTCGTAATGGATCGATACATACTATTCTGTGGCAATTCTCAATTGCTGCTATTTGTATTTTTATATTAACCTATGTCCAAAATATTCTTCAAACCATTACATCAGAACAAGTAGCACGAGATGTACGAAATACCCTCTCTGAAAAAATATCACGTCAAAGCGTAGCACAGGTACAAAAAATCACGCCAGCAACACTACTCACCAATCTCACATCGGACATTGATGCCATAAAAAACTTTGTCTCACAAGCAATAGTAAATGTTGTGTCTTCTCTTTTTTTAATTATTGGAGGAAGTACTCTTCTCATTTCTATCAACTGGAAACTCGGCTTGGCAGTACTCATAGCGCTTCCTCTTATTGGAACAACCTTTTTCTTCATTTTAAAAAAAGTACGGGTTCTCTTCTTAAAGACCCGCGAAGTCATTGATTGGCTCAATAGAGTAATCAACGAAAGTATTATGGGAGCGGCATTAATTAGAGTATTGCACTCACAATCTCTTGAACACCAAAAATTTTCCGAAGCCAATAAAAATGCACACGACATTGGGATCAATATCCTGAAACTCTTTTCAGCAATGATTCCAATTATCACGTTCACATCAAATCTCACAATACTGATCATACTTACCCTTGGTGGAAAATTCGTAATTGGCGGAACCATGACGCTCGGAGAATTTGCGTCATTCAATAGTTACATGGCAATATTAATCTTCCCTATCCTCATTCTTGGTTTTGTAAGTAATATTATCGCCCAAGCACAAGCATCGTATGGCCGCATTGCACAAGTACTTTCTGCGCCAGATGTTCCAAATGAAGGAACAAACACCACTCCATTACAAGGAAATATCCAACTTGAAGATATTAATTTATTATTTGGAGAAAAAGCAGCTCTCAAAGATGTCTCCCTCAATATTACCGCGGGAAGCAAGGTAGCAATTATAGGCCCAACTGCAGCAGGAAAAACACAACTCATGAGCCTTCTCATTGGCCTACTGCCGCCAACAAGCGGTCAGGTACTGTATGACAATATTCCACTAAACGAATATCAAAAAGAAGCCCTCTACAAACAAGTAGGACTGGTATTCCAAGACAGTATTTTATTCAACGTAAGCGTGCGAGAAAATATTGCCTTTAATACAGAAGTACGTGAAGATGACGTACAAAAAGCAATTGAAACGGCCGAACTGTCTAACTTTATCCATACGCTACCACAGGGTATGGAAACTATTGTCTCTGAACGAGGAGCAAGCTTATCTGGTGGACAAAAACAACGCATCATGCTCGCCAGAGCACTCGCAATAAATCCCCACATTCTTCTTCTTGATGATTTCACAGCGCGAGTAGATACAAATACTGAACAAAAAATTCTCGCAAATATTGCCAAAAACTATCCACACGTCACCCTCGTGTCAGTCACCCAAAAAATTGCTTCCGTAGAACACTATGACCAAATTATCGTTCTCATGGAAGGCGAAGTATTAGCACGTGGCACACACGAGCATCTCCTAAAGACCTCCCCCGAATACATACAAATGTATCGTTCACAACAAAGTACCAATACTATATGACATACGACCTAAATAACAAAAACAATGCAAAAAATTATTCTTCCTGGGTTGCCGCAAAAAAACTTTGGCCACTCCTTGCTGAAGAAAAAAAGATTTTGATCTTCGCAATTATGGCGGTGCTAACCACTGCACTTCTCAATCTTACCGCCCCTCGCCTCATTGCTCATGCAATTGACACCTATATCGCCAAAAATGATTACCATGGCGTACTTGTGTATGCTGGTATTATTTTACTTTTGTATCTATGTGCCCTCGTCACGAGCTATTTGCAAACTCGACTCATGGGTGGAGTGGGGCAACGTGTTCTCTATCGCCTCCGCAACAAAATTTTCAACAAACTCCAATCCTTGCCTGTCGCGTTTTTCAATGAAAATAAAGCAGGAGACCTTATTTCCCGTATCAATAATGATACAGACAAAATTAACCAATTCTTTTCACAATCGTTGGTTCAATTTTTTGGGAATATATTTCTCATGATTGGAGCGGCAATTTTCTTGATCTCTTTGCATCCGAGCCTTGGAACCACCACTCTTGCCCCAGCACTCGTTCTCTTTGTGATAACGCGCATGCTCTCTCCATGGATAAAGAAAAAAAATCTCGAAAGTTCCGAATCTCTTGGGAGTATGAGTTCAGAAGTACAGGAAAGTTTGAATAATTTCAAAGTAATTATTGCATTTAATCGAAGAGATTTTTTCAAAAAACGATTTCAAAAAGTAAACAATGTCAATTATACCGCAGCAATAAAAGCCGGCATTGCCAATATTACCTTTACGCCACTTTATGGATTGGCATCCAACATTGGACAACTCATTGTCCTTGCTTATGGGATAGCGCTCATTGCCAACGGCCAGTTTACCATTGGGCTGTTGATTAGCTTTTTATCCTATGCCAATAGCTTTTACACACCACTACGCCAAATAGCCGCGCTTTGGGCAAACTTTCAAACAGCACTAGCAAGTTGGGACAGAGTATATGCTATCCTTGTTCTAGAAAACAATCTTCCCATACTCACAAAAACGACAACCACCATTAGCGAAGCAATCCTAGAAATGAACGCCGTCAATTTTGCCTATCACAATGGAAAAGAAGTATTGCACAACATCAATATCACACTCGAAAAAGGAAAAACCTACGCGCTCGTTGGTCCAACGGGTGGAGGAAAAACAACAACAGCCTCCCTCATTGCCAGACTTTATGATCCAACAGGTGGAACAATATTTTTGAATGGCAAAGATATTCGAAACTATACCGATGCCGAGCGAACAAAAAAAATTGGAGTAATCCTCCAAGAACCGATTTTGTTTACCGGCACCGTACGAGAAAATATTCTGTATGGAAATAATGACTATGCTGAATATAGCAGTGATATGCTAGAAACCGTGCTTAAAGACGCTGGTCTTGAACGACTCTTGGAACGCTTTGACAAAGGCTTGGAAACACCACTCACTGCTAGCGGCGACGCGGTAAGTTTGGGACAAAAGCAACTCATTGCCTTTATCCGCGCCGTACTTCGTAACCCAGACATTCTCATTTTAGACGAAGCAACAGCAAACATTGATACCGTCACCGAACAACTGCTCGAGGAAATTTTGCACAATCTTCCTACCACAACCACAAACATTATTATTGCTCACCGCCTCAACACGATTGAAAATGCAGATGAAATATTTTTTGTGAATAGTGGTGAAGTACTTCAAGCAGGGTCAAAAGAACATGCCCTCGAGATGCTTCTTCACCATGAAAGAAAAAGTTAATAGCATCCACAAAGAAATAATGCTGTATATTCAAAAGAGTAACCGACTAAACCGGTTACTCTTTTGAGAAAGGAAAAACTCCTTTACCAATTTTTTTTATAATTGCCCCCTGATACAATCTAATTGCCTTACGCTTTTCCTTTTCATAAATATAGCAGGTTCCACGCACTTTTGAACAATGGGGACATATGAAATCCCCTTTTTTATAAATAACCTTCGGCGCAAGTATTCTGTCGATGTACATTCTCTTTAATTCACCAGGACCATCCTTTTGATAAAGAAATAAAGGCTTCTCACAACTATCACAATAAATATGCAAAAAACGAGAATAGTCCCCCCTATGTTTTCTATATTGATCTCGTATAAACGTATATTTCTCTTTTTTCATAAATACCTAGTTACCGATGACTACATCCCGGCCAACAACACGGCCGATGCTTCCCAGATACAATATCTGTACACGTCCGCTCAATCCAACGATCCCGTGTTTCCTGCTTCTTGGCAAACTCAATCCAACAAATCCACTCATTCCGCGCGAGTGGAGTAAGATTGTTCCACGCATCTTGTACCCTAGTATCAAAAATGAGTGCCTTTCGTAAATCCGAAGGCACCCTATGTACCACACCACTAGCAATTTTTTTTAAAACCATACACGTAACTTTTATCACTTATTTACTTCCCTACTAATTCGTTCATTTTACGTGCAAATTGATCTGGAAGAAAAGTACAATTTGCTGGTACATCATATTCATCTGTTTCATATGTAATAATAGGAACTCCATCTAACGTAAACTGCCCTTTATCACCAGAAGAATACGTATTGTACTTATTCTTATCCCAATCATCTGCATGATCTACAAATTCTTTATCTACAAGTTTTTTAATTTCTTCAGTTTTTTCATTTGATAATCCTTCTTTTTTTCCAATCGCATCTATCATACGATTTATTTCATCCCAAACGGTATGATTTGGATTATCAAGACGTTCCTGAATTTTATCAATCAATACTTCTGTTGTTGATTCTTTTCCCTCCCAAAAATCATCACTTCTGAGCGCATCAAAAATATGATCCGTTAAGGCTTCAGCTATTTTTTCTTGTTCTTGCTGTTCTTGCTGTTTTTTCTCTTCAATTTCTTTTTGTCGTTGTTCCTTAGCTCGTTGGCGTTCTTCTTCTGCTCGCCTACGTTCTTCCATATCGTGTTCTTTTTTCTTTTCATGCCGCTCTATTTCTTTTTGAAATCCTAAATCAATTATTATTGTTTCTGGACTGGAAGTATCTGATCCAGACGTTATCTGTTCTTTCACTGGACTTTCACCCGATTGAACACTCCCTTTAAGATCTTTTTTTATCTTTCTTTGTTCCATTGAAGCTGCAATTTGACGAAAAAACCCTTCTTTTTCCATATAAAATTTATTATATTATCTATTGTAAATATAGCATTTTTGACCTAAAAAAGAAAAACCCTAGATGTTTTTTGATATTTAAAAAAAATGTTACAAGTTAAAAAGAAAGCCCCAATTGGTGCTTTCTTTTTAACTCTATAATATAGCTCCAAGTCCTAAACAATATGAACACTATTTTAGTGAAGAGCTAAAACTATTTGTTTCATCAAAAATCACAGTCATGCCATCGATTGAAATCCACACTTGATTTGGATATTGATTATTTTGAGCGTCAAGCAATATAATTTCTGGATCCTTATGAACCGACACAACAAAAAAGGTACTTGATGAGTGTACGGCAATAAGTTTTCCTGTATGTTGTATAGCCGTATCGTCCCAATCCATAAGTAAATAAAAAACCTCATTTTCCCCACGACATATGTGTTGAATTGTTGGAGCATGAGTCATACCATTAAAAAATTCTGATGAAATCCAGAGACCGTTTTTTGCCTCAATGCACCAACTACTTTTCTTTTCAATTGTATTTTGTTCAACGGGAATAGGTTCAACAATGTTATCAACTCGAGGAACTGTCAAATTTCCACCAATAGCATCCGTTTTAGCAGGTACTGATAAATAATAAAAACCTAAAGAAATACCAAATAGTAATACAACTATACCCAAACACAAAAATAACAACGCGTACGATCGAGACATTTTTTTCATAGTATGTTAGTTATCTAATGTTAATGCCAATTGGATTGTTTTAACAAATGCAAGGACGAAAGGATTATTATATTCAAGTTTTAGAAAAACTTTTTTTCCATCTCGTTCCTTTTCTATTAAATTAGCCTGCGTTAAAATTTTAATATGCTGTGATGCCAAAGGTACAGAAATTTCCAAAATCTTGGCAATATTGCTAATCGAGATTTTTGATTGATCGACCAGAATACGAAAAATTCGATAACGATTAACATCACTTAACACCTTAAACGCCGCCGCCATACTTTTGTCTGTTTCACTTAATATTTTCTGTTTTTCTTTGATTTCTTTTTCATCTAACATATGTATATAAATTACGTATAACCTGGAGCACAAGTAAATACGACATGATTAATTTATGACCGTAATATAGTTATCAACGGTGCGCCTATCTGGCTTGTTATCTATGTATCGTACTGCCCAAATTCGATATTCTCCTGGTTCCACACTAGATGTTAAGCTACTTTCATTTTCAAGTAAATCACACTCACCACTACCAGCACTTCCGCTTGGAGTGGTACCAAGCAAAACAGTAGGAGCATTTTCTATATCTTTAGACATAAAAAAGTCAATTTTAGAATAATGCAACGCAACGCCATTCTTCGTTCCATACGTATCGCACATGTACGCATAAATAGGAAAAATTGAAGTAACCGGGTTTCCAATAAAATCAGGATTACCCATATTAGTAATCTTAAAATTCTTATCAACTGGTAAATAAACACTATCGTAATTGCACTCCGAAACTCCTGTTGGACAACTCAATCCCATACGCATATAAAACGCGTTAACACTTCCTCCCAAAGAATGGATAACCGTGTCAATTGGAACAATTTGAATGAGAGTTTTTTCTATTGGCTGTAAAAAAGCTTGCAAGGAACAACTCGTATCAATGTTTGGCAAATTACTCATTTCATCAGGCCAATCAATATAGGCAATATTACCTTCAACCACCTTAAAACTTCTTGCATATTCTGCAACAGTACTAATTCCTCCAGGACTCAACAAATGTTCTAAAGCAATATCTACAGAACTTTGTCCTTCTGGCACTACTACAGATACCACTCGTAATTTATCACAATCATACGCTTCAAAAACCGCTATAGTTTTTTGCGATGCAAATTTTGCACTACTCCTTTGCCACGCATAAACACTGCCAACAATGGTTAAAGAAATAATAATAGCGGCGATAATGATTATCCAACTTTTCTTTACATTTTTTATAAAAGCAGTAGGTTGTCCATTATTCTGTTCATTCATACCTGTTTATTAATTAATCAAAAAATATATATTTAAGGTACGCAGAATAGATTATTAATCTGCCCTCACTTAACCCTCTCTGCCATTTTGGCAGATACTACGTTATTAAACAGTTAAACATTTGTTTAATAACTTAAACATATCCTCTATTAGACAACCTGTCAATAGCAAACCTTTTTGTTAACTGCCCTATTTGTTACGTTATATCTCATTCTTCCACAAATAAAAAATCAAGCATAAAGTTTTTTTCTCAATTAAATGGTCGATACTTTGTATAATTTGGATCAATATCAGACAATTCAACCTTTATCATTTTATTTTGTTTTTATAGATACGGAAGAAGAGGAAGATTTATCAGTCGA
>CAZEYK010000022.1:0-16606 GCA_964516055.1 uncultured Gammaproteobacteria bacterium | reverse complement strand
TACTGCTCGCGCGGCTGCACACGCACTCAATCAACCACTATACAAATACATCAGACAAACATTCAACATAAAGGAAAAACAATGGCGCATGCCAATTGCCACCATGAACGTTATCAATGGGGGAAGACACTCCAATAACAATCTTACCTGCCAAGAGTTCATGATTGTGCCGATCCATAGAAAAATGTCAGAACGAGTAAGAATTGGTTCACAAATTTTTCATTCGCTCAAACAAATTTTAAACGAAAAAGGATACAATACTGCGGTGGGAGACGAAGGAGGATTTGCCCCAAATCTTGCCAACAATGAGCAAGCCCTTAAGTTGCTCATGAGCGCCATTCGAGCTGCTGGATTTACACCAGGAAAACAAGTTTATCTTGCCATGGATATTGCTGCCTCAGAATTTTATCGCGGGGGAAATTATTATTTCATGAGTAAATCCCAAGCCTCCAGTGCAGATAAAATGATTCGGACAATAACTGCCTGGGTTAAAAAATATCCCATTCTCACCATTGAAGATCCTCTCGCCGAAGATGACTGGGAAAATTGGCAAATTTTTACAAAAAAATTAGGAAAAAAAATAGGTATTGTTGGAGATGATCTACTCGTGACCAATGTTGAGAGAATCCAAAAAGCTATTGATATGAATGCTTGCAATGCCGTGCTCATAAAACTCAATCAAATTGGTTCACTGTCAGAAACAATCAACGCCATAAAGCTTGCAAAATCTCATGGATATCAAATATCAGTCTCACATCGTTCAGGAGAAACCGCCGACACATTTATCGCCGACTTAGCCGTAGCTGTGAACGCCGAGTACATCAAAACAGGATCCATGTCCCGTTCAGAGCGTGTAGAAAAATACAATCGTCTCATGAAAATTGAAAGTGAAATTAATTAATTTTATAGAGAATATAGAGACATAAAACATAATGGTACAGATAGTCGACAAGAAAAAAGTTTCTCACAATATGAGAAACTTTTTTTATAAAGAGAGTGTAACAACAGGTGGATTTGCTGGACAGGGGTAGTGAGCAATATGCTATAATACGATCACTATGAATAGAAAAAAACAGAACAACAATGGCCTTACGCCAACAGTCCTTGTTATCCTCGATGGTTTTGGGCTTGCAGATGAAAAGCAAAAAGGGAATGCCATTACCCATGAAACGGCCCCTGCCATATTTTCATACATGGAAACATATCCGAGCGCAACACTCAAATCGTATGGAAAACATGTCGGATTATTTCCCAAACAACAAGGAAATTCTGAAGCAGGGCACCTTACCATCGGCGCGGGAAGAATTGTAAAACAAGAACAAGTTCGTATTTCCGAGAGTATTCAAGATGGAACCTTTTTCAAAAATGAAGCATTTGAACAAGCGTATTTTCACGCAAAAAAATACAACACCAATATTCATCTCATCGGCTTATTAACCGATGGAAACAGTGCGCACGCTAGACCAGAACATATCTATGCACTGCTTGAATATTTTAGGAAAAAAAAATGCAAGCATGTGTACCTTCATCTATTTACCGATGGACGAGATTCTCCACCTCATTCAGCAATCACCTACATTCATGAACTGAGAGCACACATGAAAAATGGGGAAACCATCGCCTCTATCTGTGGTAGATTTTATGCCATGGATAGAAATAAAATATGGGAACGAACACAACAAGCATACGAAATGCTCGTCTGTGGAAAAGGAAAAGCAGAGGCAGAAAGTGCAGAAGAAGCCATCTCTCAGGCATACAATCGTGGGGAAACAGATGAATATGTGCTCCCAACCGTAATTACAAAGAACGGAAAACCAATAGCACAGATTAATGACAATGATGCTGTTTATTTTTTTAATGCCAGAAGTGATCGTGCCAGACAAATTACCAAAGCATTTGTACAAAAAGATTTTCAAAAGAGTAATCCTGGGGCATTCAAAAGAAAAAAATTTCCCAAAAATATTCGATTTGTTGCCATGACAGATTTTGGTCCAGACCTTCCTGGAATGTTTACCGCGTTTCCCAGTCCTGATATTGTAAACAGTCTCCCTTGTGTGATCCCAAAAACATACAAGCAACTCTATATTTCAGAAACAGAAAAATACGCGCATGTCACCTACTTTATCAATGGAGGGTATGCCGATCCAATTTGTGGGGAGGAACGAATGTTAGTGTCTTCTGGCACTGTGAGGAATTTCAAAGATTATCCCGCTATGCACGCAAAAGAAATTGTTACTGTTATACTTGAAAAAATACGCAAAAACGGCTATAATTTTGTCGCAGTAAACTTTCCTAATGCAGACATGGTAGGACATACAGGAAACTTTAGTGCAGCAAAAAAAGCCATTCGTGCGCTTGATAAACAAGTAAAACGACTCGTTGATGCCATCATCGGCATGAATGGGCAAGTACTTATCACCGCAGACCACGGAAATGCAGAAGTGATGATTCATCCAAAAACAGGAGAAGTCATGACAGAACACACAACCGACCTCATTCCATGTATCGTGGTAGGAAAAGCCTACAAAGGAAAAAAAATAAAAAATGGAGAACTCTCCGACGTCGCTCCCACCATACTGTGCATGATGGGCATAAAAAAACCAAAAGAAATGACAGGAACGTCATTGCTTACCTAGGACAACACACATAACAGAATTGTTGTGGGGTACCTGTTTATACGTTACATAAATATTTATGGATCGACCAAAACCAGTAGTACTTGCAATTCTCGATGGATGGGGGATCGCTCCAGACTCACCGGGAAATGCCATTACCAGAGCTAATACACCAAACATAGATAAATTTCTCAAAGAATACCCTGCCATGGCTGTGTATGCTTCAGGAAATGAAGTGGGATTAGGATTTGGAGAAATGGGAAATTCTGAAGTTGGGCATTTAAACATTGGGGCTGGACGAGTATATTATCAAACATTTCCCCGTATAAATAAAAGCATCTCAGATGGAAGTTTTTTTGAAAACAAAGCTTTTCTTGCCGCCGCAACACACGTGAAAGAAAAAAAATCAAAACTGCATCTTATGGGAATTGTAAGTCAGGGGAATGTCCATGCCGCGCAAGACCATCTTTTTGCATTGCTTGATTTTGCCAAAAGACAAAAAATTAAAGAGGTATATATCCATGCATTTCTTGACGGTCGTGATACCGGATACAATACGGCAAAAGATTTTATTACCACGCTCAAAGAAAAAATAAAAGAATTTAAGCGAGGAGAAATAGCCACGTTATCAGGCAGATATTATGCATTAGATCGTGATAATCGATGGGAAAGAACTGAAAAAGCCTACAAAGCCATAGCAGAAGGAGTCTCAGATGAATATTATAAAGACCCCATAGATGCTATTGAAGCATCATACAAAAAAGAAATATACGATGAACAATTTGTCCCTGTGGTCATTGGAAAAAAAGGAAAACCAATAGCCACGGTTGATGATGAAGATGCCATAATCTTTTTTAATTTCCGACCAGATAGAGCAAGGCAACTTACCAAAGCATTTGTACTCCCAGCATTTAATAAATTTGAAAGAACCTACAAAAAAGATCTTTTCTTCGTCACCATGACAGAATATGAAAAAGATACTCCCGTCATTGTGGCATACCCACCCGTTATTGTTCATAATTGTCTTGCCGAAGTGGTGAGTAAAGCTGGCCTAAGCCAATACCACATTGCGGAAACAGAAAAATATGCGCATATCACGTTTTTCCTTAATGGAACAGTAGAAGAACCGTTTCCAAATGAAGAACGAATGATTATACCGTCACCGCAAGTATCATCATATGATCAAGCTCCAGAAATGTCCGCCCCACAGTTAACGAAAGAAACAATAAAAGTGATTGAGGAAGAAAAGTACGATGTAATTTTTATGAACTTCGCCAATGCCGACATGGTTGGGCATACAGGAAAAACGGAAGCTACGATAAAAGGTTGTGAAGCAATAGATAGAGCCTTGGGGCAAATAGCAGATCATGTTCTTGCCAAAGGCGGGGTACTGCTTATCACTGCGGATCATGGAAATGGAGAAGAAGTAGTAAATTTACAAACAGGAGAACAAGACAAAGAACACAGCAACAATCCAGTTCCACTATTAGTCATCGGAAATCAATATAAAGGGCAAGCTGGACCCTCAGGTGATGTGCTCGAAGGAGATTTAAGTTTAATGTCTCCAGTAGGAGTACTTGCCGATATTGCCCCCACAGTCTTAGCGATTCTTGGGGTCGAACAACCACCAGAAATGACCGGGCGAGCATTAATTTAACAATAGAACAAAAAATAAAAAACCGCTAAGGCGGTTTTTTTGTATGTATTATATTTACTTTTATTGCATGATAACTCGAAGTACTTTTCGAATATGATCAACCACCGATGCTTCCGATTCAGAAAGTGGTTTATTCACACAAAAGGTGACCTGTTCTTTTGTGCCTTTAGGAGCAAATTGATTGGTAAGGAGTTTGGCGTCAAATGGTCGTTGTGTTCGCAGGATACCCTGAATAGTTGGATTTCCGTTGGCATCTAACTGCTCATGAAGCAGGAGAATGATTTTTGCCTCAGGAGAATTTGCAATCAACTCGTCAATAATATCTTCCAAATCTTGTTGTGTAGCTCCCGAGTGAATAAAATTATCTCTCGTAATAAGCGTGTACACAAGTCCTAGAGACATATCATGTTTCAAATGGCTCAAGGCATAGCCCCACAGTTTGAGTGCTCGGATAGAACGTGTTTGATATAAATGTTTAATAATCAATTCACGATCAGCTCCCATTTCCATGAGTTTACTTGCTGTCGTCAGGGTATGTGGTCGGACATTAGTATTTTTAAAACTGCGAGTGTTTGCAATCATTGCTGCCAAAAGGGCGGTAGCAATATCTTCATCAATATATTCTTCTCCAATATGTTGCTTGAGTTGAAACAATACTTCTGCGGTAGAACTTACCGTCAAATTTGTATGATTAATTTCCCCATAATGTTCGTTGGCACTATCATGATCAATATTAATAATAGGTGTTTTATAAAACAGATCAATATTGTCATGGTACAGAGTACCAAGTGAGTCAAGATCTTGCGTATTCACCGTGATAATTAAATCATAGGTAAATGGAGTAGATGACGTCTGTACGTGCTCAGCAGAAAGCGTTCCCTGTTCAGGAGTAATATAAATAAGCAACTTGCCATCTCGGACCTGATAGGAAATATCAGAAAGCCCCGCGTGGTTCAGATCAACAGATACAATCATTTTTTGCAGATGGGGGAAATGGGGCTTAATATCATTGACTTTTTTTACAAAAGAAAACATCTTCGGAGGGGTAAACTCTTCGCAGATAATATCAACATCCTTTCCTAGTTTTTCTAAAAACAATGACAAAGCAGACGCGCTCATAATTGCGTCACCTTTGCCATTTTTACGAAACGTAATCAAAATTTTCTGTTTTGTATAAAGGAGTTGGGTAATTTGGTCTATCGTAGATAAGGCCATAGGAGAGAGAACCGACTAAAATGGATATCATCAAATTATTGTTTAGTAATAGCAGAGTGTACCAACTATAGCCGATATTGTCAACAAGGTAGCCAAAAAAGAGAAAAAATGCAAAGTTTGCTTTTCTCAGCCAAATTTGTTACGATTTTTACATTATGGACCCTAATTGTGTTCACACATTATGACAGACATACAAGAGTTAGAAAATCGTATAATACAGTTAGAAAAACGCAATATTCGTGTAGAACAAGATAAAGCCTGGGAAACGAGCACTACGAGAAAAATTTCTGTTATTATCATGACTTATGGACTCATTGTGTTATTCATGTATATTGCAGGAATTTCTTACCCGTGGGTGAATGCCATTGTGCCATCAATTGGATTTTGGCTCTCCACGCTGACGCTTCCATTTGTCAAAAAGTGGTGGATCAAAAAAAACAATGAGTAATTTAAGGATTATTAGTTATCCGTACGTATGAAAAAAGAACTTGAAAAAGTCTACGAACCAGAAAAATACGAACACACCATTTATGAAAAATGGGAATCTTCAGGACTATTTAATCCAGATGAATGTATAAAACAAGGTGTCTGCAAAGAAGATGCTGAAAGTTTTTCTATGGTTTTGCCACCACCAAATGTGACAGGAACACTGCACATTGGTCACGCTGTTATGCTTGCTGTCGAAGATCTTATGGTCAGATTCCACCGCATGAAAGGATATAAAACACTCTGGTTACCCGGAACAGACCACGCCGCTATAGCCACCCAAGAAAAAGTAGAAAAAATCATGTGGGACGAGGAACAAGTAACTCGACATGATTTGGGACGGAAAAAATTTATTGATCGTGTTGATGCATTTGCACAAGATAGTCATGACACTATCGTCAATCAAGCCAAACGCATGGGAACAAGTCTTGACTGGAGTAGGGAAGCGTTCACCCTTGATGAAAAAAGAAATCACGCCGTAAACCTTGCATTTAATACGATGTACAAGGAAGAACTTATCTATCGTGGGCATCGTATTGTGAATTGGGATTCAAAAATGCAATCGAACGTTTCAAACATAGAAGTTCTCAGAAAAACGGAAAAAGCCCCATTTTATTATTTTCAGTATGGTCCGTTTGTAATTGGGACCGCTAGACCAGAAACTAAATTTGGAGATAAATATATAGTCGTGCATCCTGATGATAAACGGTACAAAAACTACAAGCACGGTGACACATTTGAATGTGAGTGGATCAATGGAAAAATTACCGCCACCGTTATTAAAGATGATGCTATTGATATGGAATTTGGTACTGGTGCAATGACCATCACCCCATGGCATGATGCCACTGACTTTGAAATAGCAGAAAGACACAGCTTAGACAAAGAACAAGTGATCGACTTAGAGGGAAAGCTTCTCCCCATAGCGGGGGAGTTCGCAGGTATGCCAATAGAAGAAGCACGAACCAAAATAGCAAAAAAATTAAAAGAAAAAGGATTATTGGTAAAAATTGATGAAAGCTACGAACACAATATTGCTATCAATAGCCGTGGAAAGGGAGTCATTGAACCACAAATTCGGGAACAATGGTTTGTCGATGTCAAAAAAGAATTCAACATGCCACATAGTGAAATTGAGGGAATACAAACAGGAGACACGGTGACATTGCAAAGAATCATGCAACACGTCATCAACACCAAACAAATTGAAATTCTTCCTGAACAATTTAATAAAGCGTACTTTAATTGGGTCGATAATCTTCGCGATTGGTGTATCAGTAGACAACTATGGTATGGACACCAAATCCCTGCTTGGTATAGAGAAGATGAAATCTATGTTGGCATGGAGGCGCCCGAGGGTGAAGGATGGAAGCGGGATCCTGATACATTAGACACATGGTTTAGCGCTGGTATGTGGACATTTAGTACATTGCTTGGCGATGAATACAAAGGAAAAACATTAGCACAATGGCTTGCTGATTCTGTTGATTGCCAAACATACCATCCCACAGATGTTCTTGAAACAGGCTACGATATCCTCACATTTTGGGTTATTCGAATGATCATGATGACAACCTATCTTACTGGGCAAATTCCATTCAAAACAGTATATTTGCATGGACTTGTTCGAGATGAACATGGAAATAAAATGAGTAAATCACTCGGCAACATTATCGACCCCCTTGATATGTGCAATGCCTATGGAACAGACGCAACTCGCTTATCACTTTTAATCGGCGCCACCCCGGGGAATGATTCTCGTTTATCCGAAGAAAAAATTGCTGGCTTTCGCAATTTTACCAACAAGCTTTGGAACATTTCTCGGTTCATGCTTATAAACATCACTGAACCACAACAAGACATCAAAACTCCTGAGCCAAAAACACTTGCAGACAAATGGATACTCGCTCGATTGCATCACGTGGTAGAAGCAGTGTCAGCTGATATTGAACAATACCAATTTTCCGTGGCAGGCGAAAAACTTCGCGATTTTACCTGGAGTGAACTTGCCGATTGGTATCTGGAAATCGCAAAAATTGAAGGAGAAAAATCAGACATCCTCAACTATATTCTAAACACCATACTAAAACTGTGGCATCCATACATGCCATTTGTTACCGAAGCAATTTGGCAAGAAGTATATGGGAAAGAAGAAATGCTCATGGTGCAGTCTTGGCCATTAGAAACAGGGGAAGATCAATTAGAATCAATAGCACAGTTTGAAATCATAAAAACAATTATCACAAACATTCGTGCACTTCGTGCCGAGTACAACATAGAGCCAGCAAAAAAAGTTTCATGTATAATAAAGTCAGACAAAGACAAACCTTATCTCAGAAATAATAAAGAACTTTTTTTTGGTCTTGCCAGACTTGAAGAGCTTAACTTTCAAGATGAAATTAGTGAATCAGATAACTTTGTTGGATTTGTTGAATCAGGAGTAGAAGTGTTTATTGATATAGCTGGCTCAGTTGACGCCGAAAAAGAACAAGAGCGTCTTCAAAAAGAACTCGATCATGTTACTCCGTTTATTACCATGCTCGAAAAGAAATTGAGTAACAAAGGATTTGTAGACAACGCGCCAGAAGATGTTGTTGCACAAGAACAAGCCAAACTTGAAGAAGCAAAACAAAAAGCAGAAAAACTACAGCAACAACTTACCCAATTGAAATAGATCCTATTTGTATAATTAGTATCATTCGTATATTTGCATCGTATGGCAATCAGTACTGACCAAAAAAAAATTCAAGAACTCCTCACCCGTGGCGTAGAACACATTTACCCCAAAACAGAATTCCTCAAAGCACGACTTGAAGAAGGAAAACAACTTTCACTCTACACCGGGTACGATCCAACCGCACCAACACTTCACATTGGTCATGGCATCACGCTACTCAAACTCAAACAATTTCAAGATCTTGGGCACAAGGTAATTTTTCTTATTGGCGATTTTACCGGTATGATCGGCGACCCAACAGACAAATCATCAGCTCGCCAAAAATTAACGAGAGAAGAAGTAGTCTCCAACTACCAAACCTACAAAGATCAAGCCGCCAAAATTCTTGATTTTGATGGAGAAAATCCCGTGGAAGTAAAATACAATAGCGAATGGCACAGCAAAATGACCTTTGCTGACGTTATCGAACTTTCGAGTAATTTTACTGTTCAACGCATGCTAGAACGAGACATGTTTCAAAAGCGTATCGAAGAAGAAAAACCAATCTACCTTCACGAATTTATGTACCCCCTCATGCAAGGCTACGACTGTGTTGCGATGGATGTTGATGGAGAAGTGGGAGGAAACGACCAAACGTTCAACATGCTCGCCGGACGAACTCTCATGAAACAACTAAAAAATAAAGAAAAATTTGTACTCACTGGCAAACTGCTTGTAGACAATACGGGCGCAAAAATGAGTAAAACCGCTGGCAACATGATTGCACTGTCAGACACTCCAGAAGACATGTTTGGAAAAGTCATGAGTTGGACAGATGATATGATCCAAAGTGGATTTGAACTTTGTACCACCGTGCCAATGGAAGACATTAAGTCCATGGATACTGAAAAAAATCCTCGCGACCTCAAACTTCGCCTTGCATACGAAATTACCAAAACCTTTTTAGGACAAGATGCCGCAGAACAGGGTAAACAACATTTTGAAACCGTTATTCAACACAAACAAACACCAACAGATATTCCTGAAATGTCTCCCAGTAACGCGGATATCATCACCGTACTCGTAGAAGCACACATGGTAAAAAGTAGTTCAGAAGCACGAAGAGCCATAGAACAAGGTGGTGTAAAAATAAATGATAAAAAAGTAGACCACATTGAACAAACAGTAACATCAGGTGACATTATCCAAAAAGGAAAACGGTTTTTTATCCGCATCGCCTAATCGTATGAATTGCATAGAGCAAGAACTTACTACAATATTGAATAATAGTGGCATCAGTGGCCAACTACTTTTTTCTATCCCACCAGACAAAACCCTTGGTGATGTCGCACTTGGATGTTTTGCATTAGCAAAAGAACAACAAAAAAATCCAGCAGAAATTGCCAATAGCATCGTCAACACGTTGAAGGAAAAATCACACGCCTCAATAAAACAGGTCATTGCCACAGGACCATATGTAAATATTACGCTCAATGATGCGTGGCTTGCTGAGCAAGCACTACTGAAAATAACAAAAACATTTGGTACTCATGATACCGGAAAAGGAAAAAAGTATCTTGTTGAATTTGCTTGTCCAAACCCCATGAAATCTTTTCACCTTGGTCATCTGCGAAACACTATCACCGGTGAAAGCGTTTCACGGATTTTAGAAAATAGCGGATATACCGTCATACGGGTAAATTACCAAGGAGACGTTGGTATGCATATTGCGAAGTCGCTATGGGGAATTTACCAAAATCTTGATAACTTTCATGCACAAACAGCACAAGACATAAAAAAACGAGTCGAATTTCTTGGCGCTGCCTACGCTGCAGGATCTCAAGCATTTGAAACAAACGAACAAGCAAAGGCAGAAATTTTGGAATATAACCAAAAAGTATACGACCGCGATCCTACAATTCAAGATGTCTATACCACCGCAAGACAATGGAGTCTTGAGTATTTTGATACTATTTACCAAAAACTTGATACACACTTCGACAAGTTATATTTTGAATCAGAAGTTGACGTACTTGGAAAACAAACCGTTCTTGAATATCTAAAAAAAGGTATTTTCAAAAAAAGTGAGGGAGCTATTATTTTTGAAGGCAGTAAATATGGGCTTCATGATAGAGTATTTATCAATAGCAAAGGATTCCCCACCTATGAAGGAAAAGAGATAGGGCTTGCCATTACACATTTCACACAACAACATCCAGACAAGGTTATTCATGTTGTTGGAAAAGAACAAACAGAATATTTCAAAGTAGTATTCAAAGCACTTGAACATGTACTTCCCGAAACAACAGGAAAAGAACAACATCTTGTTGGGGGATATCTGCAACTCAAAGGAGACGTAAAAATGAGTTCACGACTCGGTAATGTTATCACCGGAGATGCATTACTCGAACAAGTTATCGCGCAAGTGCAAGATGTTATGGCAGAGTCAAACATAAAAGACAAAGAACATATTGCCATGCTCATTGCTATTGCTGCACTCAAATATAGTATGCTTAAAGTAGGGGTGTCAGACGACGTCGCCTTTGATATGAACGCCTCAGTAAGTATCTCTGGAGATAGTGGTCCGTATCTACTTTACATCACGGCTCGCATCAAGAGTATATTACGTAAGGCAGCTTCATTGTCCGTTGTCCCATCACACACGTCCACAACTCTTCATCAAACAGAAAAAACAGTATTGATACATCTTCTTTCTTATCCTGAAATTACTGCCAAAGCGAGCGAGATTATAAATCCGGCAGTTATTGCCAAGTATCTCCTGGATCTTGCTCAAGCCTTTAATAGCTTTTATCATGAGTGTCCGGTTCTGAAAGCACCAGAACAAGAACAACAATTTCGACTGCAACTGATAGAAAAAATTCTTCTTGTAATGGAACAAGGGTTAGGACTTCTTGGTATTACTCCCGTTGAAGAAATGTAAAATTTTTTGTCATAGTTACCCTAGACGGGTAGTAAACACAAAAAACTAAGATAGTATGCTAATGAGCAAAAAATCTCTCAAAAAAATCATCGGGAAAGCCGATTTTTTTGATTAAGGGAAAAACCATTGACAAATTTCGCTAGGTTTAGTAGACTATCCAACTTACTTTATAGCAGGAATTTTTTTATCAAAAAATGTTTGTTATACTGGAGTGTCCGCTCTTTGACAATTGAGAGAGAAAAATGATGTATTTCCAGTAGATATCAGCAATAGCGTGCCGGTAACTGCTGGAGATACATCGACCTGCCAGAGGATATATTGTCTCGGTTGACAACACATCCTTTGACAAAAACAATACCCCCCATAGAGGGGAGGAGGAGTCCATGCTGTTCGCATCGGGTCCCCCCAGCAAAGGGGGAAAAAAAGATGAAGAGCTGTTCAAGGGCGAGCAATCGTCCGGCGAACAGCGATTCGAAGATCTCGCCGGAGCACAGCGTCTCGAGGTCGGGTATCCGACCCGGGAGACGTCTTTGCTCCATAATTTCAGCAACTATTTCATGGCCATCGAGCAGAAAGAGCGTCAGGCCATCGAGCAGAACTGGCGGAAATTCCGTCCGTTCATGCTCGCCCTGGCGTTTGCAGTCATGGGGTACTATACCCTCTGGCTGCCGTTCGCTTGTGTGGGCTACGTGCTCACTGGTGGACGTATGGTCAGCAAGGTTCGCCTTGCCATCGGGCCGAGGCACCTGAACTGGGCGCTCGGGAAGGTCTCTCCTTTTCTCGAGATGCTCAGGGAGGGGGTCGTAACCCCCGTCGCCCTTTTTGTTGTGTACAACTTTCATCAGTTGGTACACTCCATGCAGGGCGCACTGGTTCCTGGCTTGAGCTTGTTCTTTTCTCAGCCATACGGGGTTGGCACCCAGGCACGGGCCTTCATGACGAAGGCCGCGCTTCTGGCAGCCCTGAACAAGCTCAAAGAAAGCGGAAAAAAGAAGATCATGGCGGCTTCCTTGGCAGCAGGAAGCGCCGAGGTTGCCATCCTGACAGTTGTGCAGTTTCTCAAAGAGAACCCAGACATGGAAGTCACCTGGGATCTCGTCGACCTTAATGGCAACAACCTCATCACGGCCATGAAGATGGCCGAAGAGTGGAATGTTGCCCACGTCTTTACTCCCGTGAAGATGAAGCTGCAAGATTACTTGCAGCAAAAGGTCGACAACAACGAGAAACTGGACCTCGTCGAATGCGTCGGGTTCATGGACTACTCGTCCGACGAGAAAATCCGTGAACTTTCATACGCGATTCGGCGTGCCCTCGTCGTGGGCGGCTTCATGGTGGTCTCCATGATCAACGACCTGGGATGGGAGGAACGGTTCATCCTTAGGTGGTTGGTCGGCTGGCCACTACTCGTTTGTCGGAAGCCTCTTCAGTTTATGAACCTCCTGAGAGAAGGAGGGTGGAGCTGGGAAGAGCTCCGCAATGTCAATGAAAGTCAAACGGGGAAAAGACTTGACCCTAACGGCGCGCACACGGTTGTGCTCGCCCAAAAGGAAAGGGATTCAATTCTGGAGCTGATTTTGCTCCCTCGGGTCATGACTACCAGAGCCTCACTCGAGGGAATGAAAAAACTTTCCTGATTTTCTCTCTTTGTACACGAATACCGACGCGGGTTCGTGTACATGATTTCTCTTTCACCACCGCGTCATCATTCTTGTGTACATGAACGAGTATTCGTGTATAAAAGAAAACACCGCTTGAATTATCAAGCGGTGTTTTTATTGTTATAAAAAAGTGTGTGCGTTCCTCGCCCTGCATAGGGGCGAGGAACGCCTGATGTGCCACCATCCATCAGAGAGTAGACTGATGGTAGTGTCTGATATGGTCACGAAGCGTCGAAGGTCTGATGAAGAAAACGGAAGTCCCACATTCATCGGTTGGGCGGTAAGTGACACGCACGTCACCTTCCTCATTGAATTCTGTGTGAACGTTCCAGTTCCTTTGTTTATTGATGACTGTAAAGACAACCATCGCATCCGCTGCGTTACGCGCTTCTTTCATTTTTTTGATCTCCTTCCATGGGTTGATTTCATGGTGAAAGGATAGTACACGAGTTTTATAAAAAAATCAAGTATCAAATCGAACAATACGATCAAGACCGCAATAGTCTTTCACTATCGTAATTTTTGCATCTGGAAATACGTGCTGCACATATTCACGCAGTCGCACCGTTTGCGAAGGATCAATCTCCATAAAGCACGTAACACAAATCAGAGACGAAATCAGTTCATGCACTTGTTTAAGCAGCTCTTTATATAACGCTAGCCCTTGATCAGCCGCCACCAGTGCAGATTTTGGTTCCTGTTTAATAGAATCTTCTTGTTGCCATTGATCTTCCGTAAGATAGGGAAGATTGGCGGTAATAATGACTCTGTTATTCTTTTCAATCAGACCGCGAGAAACAACAGGTGCTAGCATATCACCGGCAAAAAAGGCAATATCAACAGCATGATGCTTCGCATTCTTTCTGGCCACTCGCAATGCACCTCGAGAGATATCTGTCGCATAATACGTGATCTTTTTTTCTGGTGTGTTTTTTCTTTTATTTTTTTGCACGGCAATCGGAATACAGCCGCTTCCAGTCCCCACATCAATGACAACGATATTTTTTCCTATTCTTTTTTTACCATTTAGCTCATCAAGCGCCGCTTCTACCATCACTTCCGTATCTGGCCGAGGGATAAGAGTATATTTGTTTACAAAAAAAGAAAGACCAAAAAAATCTTTCTCTCCCGTAATATACGCCACGGGTGTTCCTGTTGCTCGTTTTTTCAATGCCCGCAAAAAACGCCATTGCACAAATTTCGATGGAACAAACTCAGGATGTGCTCGCAAAAATGCTCTATCCTTTTTCAAGAAAAAGCAAAGAAGTACCTCTGCATCAAGCATCGCAATGCTGCTTGTTGCGCGAGTAATAAGTGAATGAACAGTAGTAAACATAAAACGCTATTGGCTACGAACTATATTATTCACTATCCATCGCCGCATAATCCGCGTCACGAAGCGCCGTCGTAATTGATTCCAAATCGCCATCAAGAATAGAAGAAATATTATTCCAACTCTCTTTAATTCGATGATCGGTAATCCGATCTTGTGGAAAATTATACGTCCGAATTTTTTCTGATCGATCACCAGAACCGATTTGATTTTTTCGTTTTGCATCAAGCTCCGCTTTTTTCTTTGCCTGTTCTGCTTCATAAATCCGTGCCCGAAGCACCGCCATCGCCTTAATTTTATTTTGTGTTTGTGATTTTTCATCCTGACACTGCGCCACAATCCCTGTGGGAATATGGGTAATACGCACAGCAGAATAGGTTGTATTCACACTTTGTCCACCATTTCCTCCAGCACAAAATGTATCAATACGGAGATCATTAGCATGGATTTCTACTTCAGTCTCTTCAATTTCTGGGAGCACCGCCACACTCGCGGTTGATGTATGAATTCTTCCAGATTTTTCTGTTTCAGGAATCCGTTGTACACGATGCACCCCCATTTCATATTTCATCGTTTTATATACATTTGGTCCTGTAATCGCAAAAATAATTTCTTTGTAACCACCAATACCAATACGACTTTCTGTCATGATTTCTGTTTTCCAATTATTTCGTTCTGCATAGCGCATGTACATCCGCATCAAATCACCTGCAAACAATGCCGCTTCATCGCCACCAGCGCCTGCTCGAATTTCAACAAGGACATTCTTTTTATCCATTGGATCGGTTGGTCTGTTAAGTTCGGCAATCGCCTGTTCCAACTGCTGTTTTTTTTCTTCAAGCGTTTTGATTTCCATTTGTGCAAGCTCTTTCATCTCATCAGATTCACCAGTGAGCATCTCAGTTGCTTCAGTCAGTTGTTTTTCTACTTCACCAAGTTGTACAATCTGTTCCACTAAAAATTTCAATTCAGTATATTCTTGGGATATCTCTTTGAGTTTTTGGGCATCACCAATAACAGCCGGATCTTGGAGGGACTGTTCAAGTGAAAAAAATCGGTCTTTGAGTTGTATATATTTATCCATCATATAGCATAATAATAACATGATCTATGATAACAAAAAAACCAGTCTAAAAAAGTAAGACTGATTTATTCGTGTATCACAACTATTTTGTATCTTTTGCTTGTTCTTGAGAATCAACAGCTTCTTCTTTCGCTTGGGCACGGACAGATTGTTTTGTCTTTTTTCCTTTGCGAGAAGATGCAGCTGCAGTTTGCTTTTCCACACGAGCGTGGAATTTTTCAACACGTCGAGCAGTATCCACAAGGATTTGCTTCCCAGTATAAAATGGGTGAGACGCAGATGAAATTTCTACATTGAGCACATAGTGAGAAACACCATCAATATCACGGGTTTCATCAGACTTAAGTGTTGATGTAGTTACAAACTCTTGGTTACAAGAAGTATCCACAAAGACAACAGGATGAGTTGTAGGATGAATATCAGCTTTCATAGAGAGTAAAATAAATCGCCGATAATATAACACAGGTCCTAAGGGCTGTCAAGAGATCTTGCATAATTTATCAGACTCTGCTATAGTCATTGCACCTATCTGTTATATCTGTTAGATACCTTATACACACGTATGTTACAAAATCTGTTATGGATCGCGGAGGTAGTCCTCGGGATACTCTTAATCATCATCATTCTCATTCAACATAAGGGTGCTGGTCTTGGTGCCGGATTTGGAAATACCGGAACTGCCATTGCAAGCACAAAACGAGGGGTAGATTTATTTTTACATCGCATGACCATTGCGGCGTCTATCCTCTTTTTTGGAATAGCCTGCGTTGCTATTCTCATCTAACCTAACGCGGAGTGATCCCTATAATGGGGCACACCGTTTTATGTCATTCATGTGTCAAAACATCGTTTCAGTGGCATAATACGAGAGTGGACAGAGCTGATAAGAAGACAAAAGACCAAAAAGAAGCGTCCACTTATTAGCCACCAAAAAGATATTGCACTTATTAGAAAAGTG
>CAZEYK010000021.1:0-16887 GCA_964516055.1 uncultured Gammaproteobacteria bacterium | reverse complement strand
TCAAGCATATTTTGTACCCCAATATTAGCAAGGGCAGACCCACACATAACCGGATACACTTTATCAGCCAATACCATGACACGAATAGCTCGCTTAATTTCATCAACAGAAAGTTCTTCTCCGCCAATATACTTTTCCATGATGGTATCATCTGCTTCAGCAACTTTTTCAATAAGTAACGCTCGAGCAGAGTCTACAGCGCTTTTCATGTCAGTAGGAATGTCTACTTCAACGATATCAATACCATGGTCACCTTCAAAATGGTATGCCTTCATTTCAACAAGATCAATAATACCTTTATGATCCGCTTCTTCTCCCAGAGGCAATTGAATTGCTATCGCATTTGGAGAAAGACGCTTCAAAATAGAATCAATACACATTTTAAAATTTGCTCCTACTTTGTCCATTTTGTTTACAAAACAAAGCCGTGGAACACGATATTTATCAGCTTGACGCCATACTGTTTCAGATTGAGGTTCCACACCTTGTGAACCATCAAACACCGCAACAGCACCATCAAGAACACGAAGTGATCGTTCTACTTCTACCGTAAAGTCAACGTGTCCAGGAGTATCAATAATATTAATACGGTAATCTTTCCAAAAACATGTCGTAGCGGCAGAAGTAATAGTAATTCCTCGCTCTTTTTCTTGTTCCATCCAGTCCATTTCAGATTCTCCATCATGAGTTTCACCAATTTTATGTTTTTTTCCAGTATAGAAAAGAATACGCTCAGTAAGCGTGGTCTTTCCCGCATCAATATGGGCCATGATCCCAATATTACGAGTTTTTTCGAGTGAATATTCTCGAGGCATATGTATATAGATTAAGTAAGTAGAGTATAACGAATAATATATTCGCTATAAACGTTAACTCAGAACCAAAAAATTATCGGAATCGTGCAAAGTGAGCAAATGCTTTATTTGCCTCGGCCATTCGTTTAACGTCTTCTTTTTTCTTAATTGTTCCTCCAACACCTTCAAGAATATCAACAATTTCTGCAGCAAGCCGTGTTGGCATGCTTTTTTCTTTTCGTGCTTTTGCGGCAGTAATAATCCACCGAAACGCAAGCGCATTTTGTCGTCGTGCAGGAACAGGCATTGGTACTTGATAGTTTGCACCACCAACACGTCGTGATCGCACCTCAACTTGAGGACGAACGATGTTCATAACTTTTTCAAACACCTGTAGTGGATCTTCATCTATTTTTTCTTTCACAATATCAAACGCACCGTAAACAGCACGTTGTGCAACCGTCTTTTTTCCATCCATCATCACAAAGTTCACAAACTTTGCAACAAGATCACTGTTGTATACAGGATCCGGAACGGTTACTCGCTTTGGGGCTTGTTTTCCTCTAGACATATGTATCAATTAGAAGCTAATAATTCGAAGCCAATAGGCTACAAATTATATTATTTCTTTTTTGGTCGTTTTGTACCATAAATAGACCGGCTGCGTTTTCGTCCTTCGACACCTTGCGTATCATATACGCCACGAACGATTGTATAACGCACACCAGGAAGATCTTTCACACGTCCACCGCGGATAAGTACGATGCTGTGTTCTTGCAAATTGTGTCCTTCACCTGGAATATAGCAAATAACTTCTACTCCATTTGAAAGACGAACTTTGGCAACTTTACGAAGCGCAGAGTTAGGTTTCTTTGGGGTTGAGGTATACACTTTGGTACACACTCCTCGTTTAAATGGACTTCCCCGTCGAAGGGCAGTCTTTTTTCGGTGCAAACTGTCGTACGTAAACTGAAGAGCTGGTCGATCTGACTTGTTCTTCTTTGATTGACGTCCTTTTCGAAGCACCTGATTCATTGTTGGCATAGAATCAAGATAATTAGTAGTTTTTAGCTAATAGTTCATAGAAAAATACTATTGGCTATGTAACTATTGGCTAAAAACTTGTATATATAAATGAAAAACAGCCTTGGAAGGCCGTCTGAATTCAAAAAAATATGAATCCAAACGGTTAAATCACAAACGATTTAGCTTTATCCTGAGATATTCAGGATTACTCCGTTTTTCCCCTTATTACTAAGGTGGTGAGACTATACAGGATAATATAAAATATGTCAACTCTGGTAAACCAAACAAAATAGGGATAACAAAACAACAAAAGACAACCACAATATCGCGGTTGTCTTTTGTTTCATGAACATTACAGCCACCCTACAAAAAGAGTCGTAATCCCATTAATAATCGGCCGCAAATATTCAAATCCAACAAAAATAAAGAGAAGCAACAGGACAAACCCATATCGTTCCAGCATCATCCGTACCTGATACGCAGAGTCAGGAAGCACCGCCAACAGCAATTTTGATCCATCCAACGGCGGAATTGGTACCATATTAAATACCGCCAACAACACATTGGCAAACACAATAATAAACAAAAATGGAATCATTGGTGAACTTGCTGGCATAAGTTGCAATACCACACCAAAAACAAAGGCCAAAATAAGATTGGAAATTGGTCCGGCAATAGCTACTTTTACTGCCCCCCATTTTTGATCACTCAAATTATAGGCGTTATATGGCACCGGCTTTGCATACGCAAAGATCATCCCCGTAGGAATAAGCAAAAGCGGTAAAATCACTGACCCAAATAAATCAAGATGTGCAATGGGATTTAACGTCAATCTGCCCGCTAATCGTGCCGTCGGATCACCAAGCTGATTTGCCATCCATCCATGTGCATACTCATGGATAATCGCTGAAAAAATAATCACCCCCACAAAAAACACCGTTGAAAGAATATCCATAATATCGTAATAAAAATAAGAAATAAATAACTGTTTATGTTACTTATTTTATCCCCGTCAGGATGACTGGACTTGAACCAGCGGCCTTGTGACCCCCAGCCACACGCGCTACCAACTGCGCCACATCCTGAAAAAAATACCCACTAATGTAGTGAGTAGCTTTTAACACCTTCCGACACAGAAGCGTCTACCGATATTCCTAATGTAACAAGTGGGTCGCCGCAACTAGTTCCCACGGGAAATAGCATTGTTGGCGTCCCTTCAAGTAAAATTGTCGAATATGGTATATGCCCCTGATCAAAAGGTATATCTAGTATAACTAGGCAAACGCAATGCGTCAAGAAATATAACTTTAATATTGATATTACGCAAAATACGTATGCAGTGCCGCAACAGCATCATGAAGTTCAGACTCCACCAAACCAAACGAACACCGCACATATCCTTCTTTACCAAAAGCACTTCCTGGAACCATAGCAACATTCACCGTATCCAACACGTCTGTACAGAATGTCACAGAATCCATATTATGAACACCAAAATGACTCATTGGGAAAAACCCATACAAAGCAGAAACTGGTTTTTCAAACCGTACTCCAAACACATCAAATAATGCATCAAAAAAAACATCTCGACGATGTTGCATCGTATCCCGAATAAAAGAACAAATTTCTTCCGCATGATCAAACGCCGCAACAGAAGCCCACTGCGTAATAGACGATGTCCCCGTGGTACTTTGCCCTTGCAACGTAATAATTTTTTTCATAATTTCTTCAGGACCAAAAACTATTCCTGCACGCCATCCGGTCATGGCAAAATGTTTTGAAACACTCTGCACCACAATTACCATATCATGAAATTCAGCAAATGCTCCGCATGACATATATTCTTTTCCATCATATACAAGACCACTATACACTTCATCAGAAACAACAAACAATCCTCGTGATTTTGCCGCAGCAAGAAGTGCCTGCAATTCCTCTTTTGTATATAACACTCCCGTAGGATTTGCCGCATTATTTAACACCAACAACTTCGTCTGCTCCGTACAATGAGAAGAAATATATTCTGGCGTAATTTTCCATCCAATCGATTCTTCTGTATCAATAATAACAGGACAACCACCCGCCAGCTGCACCATACTCGGATACGATACCCAATACGGTGCAGGAATAAGTACTTCATCCCCTGGATTTAATAACACCTGAAATAATGCAAACAATCCAAATTTTCCCCCACAAGTAATTACCGTCTGATCAAACGTATACGCGGTTCCATACGTTCTATTCATAAACTGCACAGCAGCCTGCCGTAATTCTGGAATCCCTGCAACTGGCGTATAATTTGTTTTATCTTCATCAAGCGCACAACGAGCAGCATCAAGTACCGCACTATGTGTTGGCACAAATGGCTCACCCGCACTCAAATTAAATACCCGCTCCCCTGCAGCCTTTTTTTTCAATGCTAAATTATTTACCGCCACCGTTGCCGATGGTGGAATATTCATTCTATGTGCAAATTGCATAAAAAAATAATCATGTAATATATAATACGAAACACATACATTTTTGTTACGTGCTTCATGCTACATGTTCCATGAAAAAACACCGTCACCCCAAACACACAATTCATATGTATTCAGGGTGAAGGGCGATGAAACAACACACCTCCCAACACCACAGTGATCACTCAATCCCAAGTTTCCTTTTCTTCCGCTTAGAAAGCGGCTTATCGATCTTCGAAGAACGTTGGGAAGGAGACAGAGCAGGAAAACCTCCCGAACGCCGTCGTTCGGGAGCTGGGGTGTGACGAGCATAGCCACAACACGTGCAGCCTGCACTCGACTTTTTATTCTCTTTTTCACAGACCTTACAGGTCCAGGTGCTGGACATAAGTAACCCTCCTTGGTGGTTTAGTTGTTTCATCGCAGATACTCCTCCACAAATATACAAATAATTCCATATTTGTGCAGAAGCATTGCGAAAATAGATTGTCATGAACAAAGAAAAACACCCTAGCGGGCTAGGGTGTCTATTATTACGTTTTGTTAGTAGTTACTCAGCATCTTCACATCCACAACCACTACCACATCCTCCATCGTAATAATGCACCCCGCCTGCATAATTCACGTTATCATTCACTTGACACACGTCAAACGCAAAAGCAGGGACAAACAGTGTCTTGATAATGAGAGCAATAATTGTACGAATAGTATTTGTAAACATATTATTAATAATAATACACAAAACCATACAATTTGTCAAATAAATATATCACTTAACACAATAAAATCATACCCAACACTTTTGTTTCTTTTGGTGACAAAAGAAAATAGAAAAATATAAACAAAAAGGAACTCTCTTTCAAGAGTTCCTTCTATAAAATAATTTCTAACAACCCCTCTACTTATTCCGTTCTTCCTCCATATACACATGCATCCAATCAGACTTGTTATACTCAAAAATTTCATGTGGCTCAAAAAATCGCACCACTTCATCTTTTGCTGTTTCAATAGAATCTGAACAATGAACCACATTGGCAAATCCCATTGCCAAATCTCCTCGCATTGTGCCAGCATCAGCTTCTCCTGCATGGGTAATTCCGGCAATAAGACGAACAGAAGCAACAGCGCCCATTCCCTCTGCACAAATCACGGTAACAGGACAAGATCGCATAAATGCTTCAAGTCCAGGATAAAATGGTTTCTCAACATGATGAGCATAATGTTCCCGAAGTTTTTCCTCAGAAAGATGCATCATTTTAAGTCCAACAATTTTCAATCCTTTTGTTTCAAGCCGTTTAGTAACCTCTCCCACTAATCCTCGTTGTACACCATCTGGTTTCACAATGAGGATGGTTTTTTCATGTAATCCTTCAAAATTCATAGGATATGATAAATAAAGAATAATTTTCCCACAATATAGCCCAAAAAAAACAAAAAGTCAACCCAACCCCTTACCAACACATTTATTATATACAAACGAGTAGCGAAAAAATACCAGCGTATACATTATATATCCATCAAAAAACTCTTCCGCTTTGGCTTGCGGTCACCACTTCCCCACCCATCATCTTCAGCCACATATTGCACATCATCAACATCATCACTCGGATCATTAAATACAGAAGTCATCACATCACGAAAATCTTTTTGCACAATTAACTCCGCTGGCAATTCATTCAAAAACAAACTTGGTCCGCCAAGCGCTGAATTAAATCCACCTACCAACGGATAACTCATATAAAGCAATCGCTCCGCGCGAGTAATAGCAACATAAAATAATCGCCGTTCCTCATCAAGCTCCCCAGCCTGCCGTGCTTTTTCCATAGGAAATTGTCCATCTGCCATGCCAATCACAAATACCGTATCCCACTCCAATCCTTTTGCTTGATGAATCGTTGAAAGCACAATTTTTTCATCATCATCAAACGCCGCAGACTGTGTTTGCGCTGCAGTAAAACTTTCTTGAAGCGAAATCTCTCCCAAAAATTTTGTCACATCAGACTCCCGTTCTGCAAATACGGCCAGCTGACTAATATCTTGCAACCGATCTCGATAATCATTATATTCCGCCATGAGATGTTCCTCATATCTAGAACTCATCACCGCTCGCACTAAACTTGATGATGTTTGTTCTTTGTCCTGTTCCATTTCTTCATAAATCATCCGAAAATCATTCCATCCTTTTTTTGCTCGAACAGAAAGCATATCACTCACTTTTTGATACGCATCTTTCATGGTAAGCAGCGGAAGAGATATTGCACTTTCGTCATGAGAACGAAGACCTTCTTGAAGAGAAATATGTTGCTGTATTTCATGAATCATTTTTCCAACTGTTGATGGACCAATCCCCACTTGCATATTCAACACACGACTCCACGCAATAGTATCATGAGGATTCACAAACAAACGCACATAGGCAAGCACATCTTTAATATGCGCCCGTTCAAAAAACCGTACCCCACCACGATAATCATATGGAATATCCCGCTTTACTAATTCTACTTCAAGCGCCTGCGAATGAAATGCCGCACGAAACAATACTGCAATATTTTGTAAATCAACACCTTCATCATGTAACTCTAAAATTTTATCAGCAATAAATTCTGCTTCTTCTCGTTGATCAGAAAAGGGATGTACTTCTGGCAAACTAAACGGATCACGAACACTGCGCAACGATTTTTTATATTGTGATTCATTATGAGAAATAACATCGTTTGCGACATCAAGAATATCTGGCGTTGAACGATAATTTGTTTCCAATCGAAACACTTTTGTATCAGGATACATCATTTCAAAATCCAAAATGTTCTGAATATCCGCTGCACGAAATGAATAGATACTTTGCGCATCATCTCCCACAACGAGTAAATTATGATGATGCGAAGACATCAACCGCACAATTGCCGCTTGAATTTTATTCGTGTCCTGATACTCGTCAACAAGGACATAATGAAACTGCTTCGTAAATCGTTCTCGTACTGATTGAGACTGTAATAAAAGCAATTGCAAATTTACCAACAAATCATCAAAATCCATGGCATTCGCTTCTTTTTTTCTCTTAGCATAATCACTAGCAATCCGAGAAAATACATCCGCCATATCTGCCCATTGGGAATATCGTTTGATAATTAAATCAGACAAAGACAACGATGCATTTCGTGCATAACTAATCATGCCGTTGATCACTTTTGCATTGGGAAAACGTTTTGCTTTTCTATCTACTCCCTCTCCTTTCAAACATAATTTTAATAAATCTCGACTATCTTCACTATCCAAAATAGTAAAATTATTTTGATACCCAAGCACCGCAGCATACTGTCGCAATATCCGAAACGCAATATGATGAAACGTTCCAGACCACGGAAGCCCTTTTCTTTCCACAGAAGAGCTGGCAGTAGTTCCCATAATTTCAGCAACTCTTTCTTTCATTTCTTGAGCCGCTTTGTTGGTAAAGGTAACAAGCAAAATACTCTCTGGACTAATTCCTTGTTCAAGTAAATACGCCACACGATAGGTAATGGTTCTGGTCTTTCCACTTCCTGCTCCCGCTAATACCAAACACGGTCCATCACCTTCAGTGACGACCCGATACTGTTCATCATTTAATTCTTCTTTAAAATTGTTCATAAAAATAGTGTTACCCGCTTATTTTACATTACTTATCTCACAGAACAAAATATAAAAAAGAAGAAGCCCCGTTCATCACGACACCACTCTGTTGTGTCTCCAAAGAGACGTGAATGTAACTTTGGTAAAAACATGCACCCCTCGCGCATATTTTATCAAGGTTAAAAAAACAAACATCTCTCTATGTTTATTCCCTCATTAACATTGAAAATCAAATTACACTAACACAAGTATATAAACTAGTCAATATAACAATACAAATAGTGAAGAAACAAAAAATACCTATATTTAGATAGATATTTTTTACAAAATTTACATAAAACAGATTATCCTAATCTTTTTCGAATAATACTAACACACTCCTGTAAATATTCTTCTTGTACTTTTTCCACAGTATCAGCATCACTATGATAAACAGTCATCAATTCTTCCATACTCCCATAAAACATAAAAATATGTTGTTTCCATTTTTCTAAATTCACAATTGGAAACCCAAGATTCACAATATCAATATTCTGCTCAATAGTTGTGGGGGCGTTACCTACACAATCAACCACAAAAATTTGTTCAGCATGTTCAAGCACATCATGATACATTTCTTCAAAGGCTCTATACCCTCTTCCCCAATATGTTGGCTGATCATAGGAAATTTCTTCATTCCCTGCAATAACATAAAGTATCGTATCAAGCGTTTCGGGATATGTTAATATAAGATCAAGAAGGACAGCCGTTCCAGAAGCATTATCAACAGCACCAGGACCAAGTGAATCATAATGACAAAACATAATCGTTTTTGGATCCGTTGTATTACCCACCAAAATATTAGATAACGTCATGTCAACAGGTTCAACTTCCACATATCCCCGAACATCCTTAGCATCCAAAATAGTTTGAACATCTGATTTTTGTATTGCCACAGCCGGAGCAAAATAATGATCAGATTTAGCAATAACATCACAATGAGGATTAAAATTAATATTTGGTTCAACAATAGCAGCTGACAAAAGTGAACTAATAAGATGATCTTTTCCTTCAATATCACCACCAACAAAACAATTCGGTAACATAGGAAGAGAAACACCATCCGCAACAAGCTCAGCTTTTCCATATTTAGGTATTCGAGAAGAAAAATCTTGTACTTGATAAGAAACTCCTTGTTTCTGTAAGAGTGATACAATCATATCTCTCGCCTGAAGCTCTACCTCACGTTGACGCTCACCAAGAGATGTTAATTGAGCAATAAAATCCATCATGGAAAATTGAAAAATCATAAAATAATAATAAAATATATATATTTAAGTAATAACAAACTATTCACTTCAAATCAATACAAAAAATCCTCTTCAATATTTTTACTAAATAAAAATACTCAAGAAGAATGAGGCACAGAAATGAAATGAACGAGAAACAACGGGTCGGTGCCTCATCCGACCGTTGTTTTTTCACAGAATGAACGACTCCACCTGCCCATACTGCTGGGCGGGAGTGGCAGTTTCTTGTTCCGGCTGCCACCGGATGGGGAGCCCTCGACCATCGAGAGCAATGATCTTGTGATCTTCCCAATTTGAGTTCGCCGGGTACCACGCCATTTCCTCCCACCACGGGAGACGGACGATAAGGGGCTTAACCCCAAACGTCTGCTCCACCTGCTGAAAGGCCGGCTCGAAAACCTCCTTGGCAAACTTTTCTTCCTTGCAATCATCCCAGTCGTGGAAATCCTCCACGATGACACAATTGAAGAGAGCCATTGCGAGGTAAGGCGCGTAGTACTGCTTGGCGCGCCCGATCTTCTGAAACCATGTTGTCATGTCGGGGGTTCGAGCGACCCCAGGCAGGATCAAATCCTGCCGAGCGAGGTGCCACTCCACAATCGACTGTCCCTTCTTGGAACGAAGACTGTTGATAGGGCGCCCAGCGCATGCCTCGATGTTCGTGACCAGACGGCCACTTTCGCAGACCCTTCTGGGTCCGCCGCTCCTTCCCCGCCCATCGATGATGAACGGATCGACGAGACTTTTCTTGTACGCTGAGTGAACAGAAAATTTGTCACCGGTGTAGCTGCCCCACAAGGGAGCCAAGCCACCGGCCTCGGCCACGAATTTGAAGACGATGTCCTCATATCGAGCCGTGGCCACCTGACGAGCCAGAAGGGCGTACAGGTGGCCATCATCTTGCGGCAACTCCGGGATACCACATCCCAAAGACTGCCACCACTGTTCGACCTCCTGCTTCAGACGAACATCTTGCCTTCGCTGCTCGAGCTCAGCCCGAGCAGCAAAGACATCAGTATAGAAAACGTCATGCATGACTTCCTCTATCGTTGTTGATGTGTTGTGAACGAAATGATCCTCAGATCCTCAATAACACTACAATCGTATTACGAGGGTCACTCAATAGAAGTATGTACCTCTACAAAATGACCATCACAATAAAAAACCACCGTTTCCGGTGGCTTTGATTAAGTCTTTTAGATTATATTATCTATAATTACTTATACCAACCACCGAACATTTGCTGTACACAAAAAGAATAAAGAGGAGGCCCATCCAGACATTGAAAATATTTTTGGTTGTATAAGAAATATGTTTCATACAATATCTATATTTAAACAAACAGATAAATAAGTCAAGACTTCTGTGGATAATTTATTCAAAAACCAAAACCGCCCGCTTGCCATTCTTCACATCTCCCCCATTCCAATCTCGAATAGAATTCATCAAATCATCATACGTATACAGCAAATTTTCACCAAACTGCGTTCCAGGATCATTCGTAATAAAGCTATCCTCGGTATACCCACGCACCACCAGTGCATGATACGCCGGTCCCCCATTTTGAAAATATTTATTTGGTAACACTTTTCCATCAGCCACCACCAACACTGGCCGCCCAGACGCGACTTGCTGCTTAATATCTTCCACTGTTGGATTTTCAAGAACTCGAGAAGACAACTGCGGAACAAGCGACCAATACTGAAACATCTGATCAATCTTTTCAATTTCAATACTACCACCCCAGGCAAATTGTTCTTCATATGCTAAGAGTTTCACAATTTCATCCTTAGCAAACAACGGACTTAATCCAAACCCCTCATAATACGCATCCACCATCAACACTGCCGCTTCTTCACACGCATCTTGCCATGGTTGATCCCAATTTTTTTCCGGTGCCTGAGACGTAAAGGGCACAGCCAAATTTATTTTTTTAGGAATCTTATCAAGCGAAAGAAGTGGAGCAGGTTCATGTGCTGGCGCGTCAATACGTTCTGGTTCCTCAACACGGTTCTCATTACTATCAATAGGCACACGCTCTTCCGACGATATTTCTTCAACAGTAGGTTGTTGTACGTCATCTGTCATACCTTGTATATCGTGATAACTCACCACACCAATGTCATCAATTTCCTGCTGCTGCCGAGCAACGGTTACAGTACCCAACCACACATATCCTGTACCAACCAAAAAAAAACCCGTCAACACGAGGCATACAGTATTAAAAAAAGAAAACAGGCGATTTTTCATAGATACTCCTACTATACTAAAATAAGAGAAATAAACAACATACCCTATTCTGAATAAACAAAAATGTCACCCACCCTTCAAACGACTCCAAAAAATAAAAATGAAGAAGGATAGCCAATTGCTAGCTATCCTAAAAGAACGGATGATACGAATGATGAGAGAAGGAACGGAAAACTAAAAATGGCGGACCTTATACCAGGCACCACTATCGTAGGCCACGATAGAATACCGAGTAAAGTAGCCATCAGGTGCCCACTCCCGGAGCACCTCCGCGAGCACCAGCACCAATGACCGAGAACCGAAGAGTGCCTTCCACGCCAGAAACTTTTTATCCCCCCAATCCGCCATGAACTCCGTCTGTTCATGGGATTCGAGAGACAAGCTCACCCGTTGCCCCCACCAGGACATCGAGACATCAAAGGTCTCAAAATACCCCGCAGGAGCAAGTCGCCAAAGCATGTCAACAACCTCAATGGGAGTTTTGTTCCCAAAAACGTTATGCCAGGCCTCATGCCGCCAGCGGACCACCTTTCGGATATTTTCGTGCCCCTTACTGCCGCGATGCTCGTAAGGAATACGAGACTTAGGCACCAAGTGATGCCGAGTCATCTGATTCGGAGAAGGAATAGACCCCGGTGAGGTGGTCTCTCTTTTCCTCTTTTTTGTTTTTCCCCCGTGTTTCGAACGACCATTACCGCGACAAGAATACCCGTGATGTCCGCCCATGAGAGGTGCCTCCTACAGAAAAGAACCGTTAAACAAAAAAGATTGAACACGGATGTTCAATCAGACAAAGATAACTTGTTTTTGTGTCAGAGACACACCACCACACACTTTTTTCATTCCCCCTAAGAAATGTTGGATAGTATATCTCATACAAAAATACCATACCACATTTTCAAAATATTGAAAAATCTCTCTATCCATGATAGTCTGCTATATTATATAAAAACAATATGTCCCAATTTTTCGAAATAACCCACAACTCTTCAAACTGCCTTGCCCGCACAGGAATCATCCACACCGACCATGGAGATATTGAGACACCTATATTCATGCCCGTCGGTACCCAAGCCACCGTAAAAAGCATAGACACAAAAGAACTCGAATCCCTTAGCGCACAAATCATTCTGAGCAACACCTACCACCTCCATCTCCGCCCCGGAGAAGACATTATCGACAGCTTTGGCGGACTACACAAATTCATGCACTGGAACAAACCAATCCTTACCGATAGTGGCGGTTTTCAGGTATTTTCTCTTGGCAAACAAAAAGAAAAAAAAGACAATCTTAAAACAGACAATCACGGCTCTCTCGTAGATATAGATGACGACGGCGTTACCTTCCGATCTCATCTCGATGGCAGTACACATCGATTCACACCAGAAGAAGCCATCCGCATCCAGCACAAACTCGGTGCCGATATCATCATGGCATTTGACGAATGCACCCCAGATGATGCAGATATGGATTACACCAAACGCGCCATGAAACGAACACACGAATGGGCAGCGCGATGTATTGCTGAACACAAAAAAGAGACAAGCCCTCACGGCTACAGACAATTTCTCTTCGGGATTATTCAAGGCGCCAATCACAAAGAGCTCCGTCAAGAATCCACAAAAATAATTTCATCAATGGATTTTGATGGTATTGCCATCGGCGGTGAATCAGTCGGATACAATATGGAAGCGACAAAACATATTCTCGATTGGGTAAATCCAATTATTCCAGAAAACAAACCTCACTACACCATGGGACTTGGTCACTCACCAATGGATTTATTTGACGTAGTAGAACGCGGAGTCGATATGTTTGATTGCGTCTCCCCCACTCGCATGGCACGAAACGGGACACTCTTTGTTCACCCATCCATAAACAAAAATTACCGCATCAATATCAAAAACGCTGAATTTAAAACAGACAAATCCACCATTGATCCAACATTTCCCGATTCACCGGTTGCCCACTATTCACGTGCCTACCTCCACCACCTCTTCAACACTAACGAAACACTTGGACTAAAAATTGCTACCATGCACAACCTCTATGTCTTCCTCAAACTCATGGAAGATATCCGCGAGGCAATAAAACAAGATCGATTCCTTGAATTAAAAAAAGAGTGGATGTAATAATCCACTCTTTTTTTTTACACATCAGACACACGCCATAGATCATCAAACGTTTGCCGTTTACGAATGAGTAGCACATCATTCCCATCAACCAATACTTCTGCTGGCAACGGACGAAATTGATAATTGCTCGCCATAGAAAATCCATACGCACCAGCAATTCCAATACGCAAAATATCTCCTTCACGAATTTCTCTCAATTCGCGATCACGCGCAAAAAAATCCGCACACTCACAAATATTTCCTGTCACATCGTACTCGTGTAGTACTCCATCGGAATTACTCATATTTTCAATTGGGTGATAAGAACCATACATTGCCGTACGCACCAAATGATTCATGCCCGTATCTGTGCCAACGACTGTTTTCCGTCGAATAGTTTGTTTTATCGTATTTACCGTCGTAAGCAAACTCCCAGATTCTGCAACCACATACCTTCCCGGTTCAAAACGAAGCGTAAGTTCTTTCCCATATTGTTTACAAAAATCAGAAAATCGTTCAGCAATGTTTTTCCCGAGCACTCTCATATCAAGTCGCTTTTCATCAGGACGGTACGGGACCCCAAAACCACCACCCACATCCACAAAATCCAAATCATCAAACTGCTGAGCGATGTCTAAAATAACATCAAGCGCCAGCAGCGGTTCACGAATACGAAGCCACCCAGAACCAATATGCTGATGAACACCAACCACCTGCAAATCATATTTTTTAGCAATCGCAATAACGCGATCAACCTCTTGAAAAGAAATACCAAATTTAGAATCCGGTCCTCCCGTAATATTAGTTTCATGTGAAGCGATACCAATATTAGGATTAAATCGAACGCACACACGGCTTCTTGGATACGCCTTCCCATATTTTTCCAATCGCGACAGTGAACCAATATTCAAAAGAACACCCAATTCATGAACCGCATGCATTTCCTCATCTGTCATATTATTTCCCGTAAACAAGAGTTGTTCAACAGACGCCCCACAAGCAAGACCAATCCATACCTCTTGCAAAGACACCGCATCAATACCCAAACCAAGCGCAATAATATGTTTCACAATATGCGGATTATAATTCGCTTTAATAGCATACAAAAATTCCGTTTTTTCATATTGCCCAATATCTTCTTGCAACTCACGAATACGCTCTCGAATGATAGCTAAATCATACAGATAAAGTGGTGTACCATACTCACGGACAATATCAAGAACATCATCGGAACCAATAAAAAATTCATTACTCATAAAACCATATACTTAAAAATTCAATTTGAATACAATAGCTATTACTGTACTCAAATTGAATCCAGTTCGTGTACTAAGTACACGAACTGGTGCTCCTTGTGTCTCAAGCAGGAACGATGGTGGTAAAATTTCCACCGGGATCGAATGTGGAACACACCTGAACAGGCACACAATAGCAAACAGCGATCTCAACAGCAACAGGATGGACAACCGTTGCGCCCGTCCGCTCATGAAGCAATAGAAAATCCGTCGCCGTCATATGAGAAAAGTGCGTCACAGGTTCCAATCCATTGGGATCACCACTATACACCCCAGTGACATCAGTGTAATTTCGATACACAGCAGCACCGAGAAACGCTGCCAAGTAGGATCCCGTGATATCGCTACCACCACGATCAAACACAGCAATATCACCACAGGAGGTAGCTCCATAGAAGCCACCGAGTACAACGCGGCGATTCAGACAATGCTCATGAACGAACCGACAAGAAGCCACTTCGTCGAGTGATCCATCATCACGAAACCGCATCACACTCGCTGCGTCGATCCACTGCCAGCCAAGAAAGTCGGCCAAGAGCAAACTCGACAGATACTCGCCACGACTCGCAACATATGCGCGAGAAACTCCCCGTTCAATCTGTGTACGAATCTCACGCAAATGAACATCGATAGCAACAGAAAGACCAAGTTCAGACACGATATGCTGAAACCGAGAAGCAATCAACTGCCACGGCTGATCGAAAGACTCACCCTGCTGCCGAAGCGCAAAGCACGCCAACAACAGATCAGTGATTTTGTCACCACCGTTAACCTTACCAGGAGCCGAAACGACAACCGTCATAATCCGCGGATCACCACGAATAATACGCGTCACCTTGCGGATACTCTCTGCCGTCGCCATCGACGTGCCACCAAACTTGGCGACAATCCGCTGACGAAAAAACTGGGCAAGAAAAAATGCGACGAATCCCAGAACCTTCTTTGCCTGTTGCATGGTTTTCTCCCTTCAGAATATATATTGTCCAATGTGCTAAAGACGGAAGAACGAACACAACGTTTCGCTCTATAATCCCTAACAAAAAACCACCCATTTCGCGGGTGGCCTGAATGCAATACTCGAAAAAATTATCTATGCATCAAACAATCCCGCTCAGTAAGAGTGGTCTTCTTGGTCTTTTTTGTCGTCAAAAGAAATGATTGATACATATTCATATATAGTTAACACAAAACAAAAAAATCTGTCAAATAATTTATCAAGAACTAAAAAATAAACATCCCATCACCAAAACTATAAAATCGATATTCCTTTTCAACGGCTTTGTTATAACTATCCAACGTAAATTCTCGATCACCAATAAATGCAGAAACAAGCATCAAGAGCGTTGACTTTGGTAAATGGAAATTCGTAATCAGCGCGTCAACAACCTTAAAATGAAATCCTTGCGTAATAAAAATATTAATATTCCCCTCATACGCACGCAACCCGCCATGCAATGCTGCGACACCTTCCAGCGTCCGCACAGTAGTAGTTCCCACCGCAATAACCCGTCGTCCATCTTTTTTGGCACGCTCAATTTCCTGCACAGTAGACCCTGACACTTCCACCCATTCTTCATGCATCGTATGATCTTCAATTTTTTCTGTCTTCACTGGCAAAAATGTTCCCAAACCAACATGCAATGTTACCTCTGCAAAAATCACGCCCTTTTTTTGTAATGCCCCAATAACTCGTGGCGTAAAATGAAATCCCGCAGTTGGTGCAGCAACAGACCCTTCTTCCTTTGCATACACAGTCTGATAACTTTCTAACTCATGTTTTTCATCTTTTACATACGGCGGAATAGGCACTTGCCCATACTGATTCGCTTTTTTCCGTACAATTGCTTCATTATATGGAAACTGTACCAATAATGTCCCATCAGGCTCTTTTATTAACGGCTCACAATAAAAATCTTTAGCAAACTGTACTCTCGTCCCAATCTTTACATGTTTTCCAGGACGAGCTAACGCTTTCCACACACCAGGATTTTCCATGGGACGAACCAAAAATATTTCCACAGGATTATCATGATCACGAAGCACCTCTCCAT
>CAZEYK010000020.1:0-17006 GCA_964516055.1 uncultured Gammaproteobacteria bacterium | reverse complement strand
CCTATTTTATCCTTATGAAAAAAGAAAAAACACAATTACACATTCTCTTACTCCAAATGAGAAAAGATGATGAAACTCGCCAGGAAGAGTTACTGGAATTTGTTCGATATAGCGGTCTTGGTGTACATCAGTTTACGCAACTTGATGTATTTTCTACCCCTTCATTTGATCCAAACATCCTGGATACGTATGACGCACTCTTTATGGGCGGTTCGAGTGATGATCCTGATGACCGGGTGAATCTTGATCCAGCCATCTATCCATTTATTACGGATGTGGAAAGAATATTCCAATACGCAGCAGATACTGGCACGCCAACCTTTTTGTCTTGTATGGGATTTCAAATTGCGGGAAATTGTTTTGGTGGTGAGATGATTATTGATAAAGAACACATGGAGATGGGCACCTACCCTATATCCCTTACCGAGGATGGTATGCATGATCCTCTTTTTTCTCATACACCTCAGTCATTTGTTGCTGTTTCTGGTCATAAGAAACGATTGAATACCTTGCCTCCTGGGTTTATTAAACTTGCTTCTTCGGATTTGTGTCCTATTCATGCAATAAAACTTGTTGGTAAACCATTTTATGGATTTCAATTCCATCCAGAAATTGATCAGAAAGACCTTCGTGCCAGATTGTTGCGTTACCGCCATAAATCATATTTTGATGATATGTCAGAGGAACAATTCCAAAAAATGTGTGATGCCGTAGAAAAAACGGCAGAGGCAAATACATTGGTTACCCATTTTGTTGATCAGGTACTTCTTGCCTAGCGTATGTTCTTTCACGAATAAAGCCAGCAATTGCTGGCTTTTATAATGATTGCACTATTTTTGTATATCGGAACCAATCGGGAATATGTTTTTCTTGGTGATAGATAAGAAACTCGTAGACAATGCGATGAAGTACCACATGATGTTCTGTGGGAATGTACGCAATATCTTCCCATCCCTTTTGAAATAAAAATGGAACGTATAATAAGGCTTCTTTTGAGACGAGAATGGCAGTGCTTGAACGATCTGTTCTTTCAAGAAATGCTTGATGAGAAATAAATCCACCTGCGGCTGGCAAAAAATGCGTGAGATGGCTATTGTCGCCCGTAATTGCACACGTATCAATTTGTGGAGAAAACCCCAGACATTCGAGCAAGCGGATAATGTAGGTATCGATAAGTAGCAAACTTGGCTGTGACGTTTGTTCTAGTCGATACAAGGCATGAGAAAGAAGTGAAAAAATTCCTTCATCTTTGTCATCTTGTTTGAGTATGTGATTGGTAAGTGTCACAATTTGTTCGGCGATGATGCTTTTTTTGAGATCTTCTCTTATTGCTCGGAAATAGTGTTTTGTGTTTGAAGTAATAAGCACTTGCCATTCTTTTCCGGAAGCAATCTCAATATCAACAAGCGTACATGGTTCAAGATGTGTCGAATTTTTGCTGATAATTTTTTTTACTCCACGAGCGATAAGTTCTTGTTTCCCATATTTTTTTGTGTAGATGGAGACAATTTGATCGTCTTCTTTACTGTCGCGACGAGAGAGAATAATTGCAATCATATATTGTTCATGGTTCTCAGAGTTTTTGGATCACTCGATTATCTTTGCTATTTCCATTGAACGATACACCACGAACTACGACTGCGTTGATTCTATGTATGCTTGCAAGATAACCATAGCCGCACGTTCGTCTCGTTTGCTTCCAGATCCTTCACTTGCCATAGCGTCTGCTTGTTTGGATGATCGTGTTTCTTCATGTACATCGATAGGAATGGAAACCATGTGTTTAAGCTCTTCAAGAAATGCTCCTACTCGTTTCATATTCCTTTCTCCCCGTTCCCCATGTTGATTTCTTGGTAGTCCAACTACAAGTTTATCAATTGCTTCTTCTTTGATAAGTTTTGGTAACTGTTGTTTCCAATTTGTTGTTTGTATTACACCAAACGGAAGGACGACATCCAGTCCTGTTTGACACCACGCAAGACCAATGTTTTTTATGCCGTGGTCTAATGCAAGAATATTCATACGTACAAAATCATAAAATATCCACATCGGCACTTTTTGTTGCGCTTCACTACTGTGGACGTTGTCTATTTATTTTTTTTCTGAGGGTCGAAGTGTTGCAATAATTGGCCCATCTTTGGAAATAACTACCGTATGTTCAAAGTGAGCAGAGAGGCTACCATCTTCGGTGGAAATACTCCATCCATCATCGGCGGTTTTTACTTCATAAGAACCGATGGTAATCATTGGCTCGATGGCAATAACAACACCAGACTCAAGTTTCCACCGTGTTAATTCTTCATCAAAATAATTTGGGACGCGTGGTTCTTCATGAACACCATGCCCAACGCCATGTCCAACAAGGTCTCGGACGATGCCGTAGCCTTGTGGTTCAATATAGTCTTCTACCGTTTTTCCAATGTCTGAAATGACATTGCCTACGGTAGCCTGTTTGATTGCTTTGTATAATGATTTTTTGGTGACCGCAAGCAGTTGTTTTGCTTGTTCAGAAACATCCCCTACAGGAACAGTAATGGCAGTATCGGTAAAGTAGCCACCTTCTGCAGGATATTTCATGCCAATATCTATAGAAACGATATCACCATCTTTGATAACTTTTTTTTTCGTTGCAATCCCGTGAACAATTTCATCGTTTATAGAAAAACAAATTGTGGAAGGAAATGCGGGGTCACTTTTGCGAGATTTGTACCCTTTGAATGCAGGTTTACCACCCGCTTCCAAGATACGTCGTTCAGCTTCCATATCAATATCAAAACCAGTAACACCGGGTTTTGCCATTGCAGCGAGATCTTCCAAAATTTCACCAAGTATTTGTCCACCTTCGATGATTTTTTCAATTTCTTGTTTGTTCTTTATATATGCCATATTACTGCGTATGTTAGCAAAATATGAGTAAAATGCAAGGGATTTATGTTATCAACATTTGTATGATGACGACTGCATCCATGTTTGGTATACTGTTTTGACCGCTACAATTTTGCGTAAAATTGTAGTCTCTGCTCTTTTTTCTATCCGGATATAAAGATCGCCCTCCGGAGGGTGATCGATACTGAAGGCCGACCTCCTATACACGCGGAAGTACAACGCAGATATGGTAGGTCGGTTTTTGGTTTCGCGCTATTTTTCCCTTTTTTATATCTTTTGTACTGTTTTTTATTGTTGAAAATGTGCTTCTAATTCTTTTTCAATTTCATCAATAGTGTTGGTACCGTCTATGGAGGTAATGTTCACGATTTCTTTGTAATAATCGATGATTGGCGTAAGGGCAATATTTCCCATTTCTTCTATGCGTTTTTTGAGAATTTCAGGATCATCGTCTTTTCGAGGGGCCTCAACAATACCACTTTCTTTACTAACCTCTACAGCAGGAACAGGCTTGCCCATTTCTGCATATTTTCTTCTGGTAAGAGCGCGGTTTATACTTTCTTCATCAGTGATGGCAATTTCTATTACATCAACTTCATCTGCGACACCTTGCTCTTGAAAAAATTGCTGATAGGTTTTTGCTTGTTCTCTATTACGGATAGCTCCATCCAAAACCACTCCTCTCCCCTGATCAAGATATTTTTTTATTTCTTGGAATGCGAGTTTATAAATTAATGTATCTGCCACCATTTTTCCAGCTTTCATGTCGGCGAGCATTTGTTTGTCTTCTGGGTCAGCCTGTTCGTTTTTATCTAATGCACGGAGAAGATCCCCTGTGCTGATATGCCCATAGTTATATTTGCTCACAATTTTTTTTGCTTGGGTTCCCTTTCCACTACCAGGAACTCCGAGGAAGATAATTATTTTTTTCATATGATTAGGTTTTGTATTTTTTTTTGGCAATATGAATGGCAAACATTTGCATAAGTCCTTGATAATCGCTTTTACTTATTTTGTGCGTGTTTTTTAATTTTCGAAGTGCTTCTTCTATTTGTGCCATAGAAATTTTTCCATCTCCTTTTCGTGTTTGATCAATAGTACTTTCCACAAGAGTAATTTCTTCTTTGGAAAGTGTTCGAACATTCGTTTGTGATACCACTTTTTGTATTTCAGCAATAGCACAGGGGTATTGTGTTTTATCGAATGTTTTTTGTTTGTCTCCGAATAACATACCGGAGAGAAATGTTGAAATTCCCATATATATGCGTTATGACGTAAAATTACCTTATCAAATTTATTCTCTGTTTTCAATAACCTCTTCTATCTTACTATACTCTTTTTAGCTCTTAGTTATACAAAACGAACTTCCGTATATGGAAGTTCGTTAATATCTTTTGTATATGTTCATCTTTTAGATGCTGTCGTACTGGTGGATAGTTACTTGTGCATCAATTTGCTTCGCAATATCGATGGCAACGCTTACGACGATCAAGAGACTTGTTCCCCCAAGGGCAAGCGATTGAATCCCTGTAAGGGCTTGGAGTAAGAATGGAAGAATGGCAATAACAGAAAGGAATAGTGCGCCAATAAAGACGAGTCTTCCCATTGTTTTTGCAAGATATTGTTCTGTTTCTTTTCCTGGACGAATTCCTGGGATGAATCCTCCTTGTCTTTGAAGGTTTTCAGCAATTTTTTCTGGTTGGAAAATAACGGCGGTATAGAAATACGTAAATGAAAATACTAATACGAAGTACATAATTCCGTACCAAAGCTGATCTTGAAATACTCGTGTAATGATTTCAGCCGCTCGTCCGATGAATCCTCCTGCTCCAAGAAAAAATTGAGCAACAGTAGGTGGAAAAAGCACCATAGAGATTGCGAAGATAATTGGAATTACTCCCGCCGTGTTTACTCGAAGTGGTAAATGAGATTGTGGTGCACCATATCCACGACCGCTAGAGGCTCTTCCAGCATAATTTACTGGAATATTCCGTTGTCCTTCTGAGATAAAGACTACTCCGACAACAGTAGCAATGGCCAAAACAATGAATAATGCATAGGTGTAGATGTCTGCAGAACTAAAGTTCACAAGTGCATTTTGGAGAACTCCTGGCAGGGAGGCAATGATTCCTGACATAATAAGCAGTGAGATCCCATTCCCTATCCGCTGTTCTGTGATAAGTTCACCAATCCACATAAGGAATGTTGTTCCTGCTGTTACCACAATAATCGCCGCAACAAATTTCCAGGCATTTAAATCGCTAATAATACCTACTTGTGTTTGAGTAAGAAGTTTCAAAAGTGCAAAGGCTTGGATGAATGAAAGCGGAATACTGGCAAGCCGTGTGTACATGCTGATTTTTTGTTGTCCACTTTCTCCTTCCTTTTGTAATTCTTCTAGTTGAGGAATAATAAGTACTAATAGTTGAAAGATGATTGATGCCGTAATATATGGGGCAACACCAAGCATCACCACAGAAAAGTTTTCTAATGTTCCACCAGAAAATACGTTTAATATTCCAAGAATTTGATTTCCTTGCAAAAATTGTTTTAGTCCTTCTGGATTAACACCAGGGATAGGAATGTGCGCAGTGAGTCGAAAAATAACAAGCATCCCTAGGACAAAAAGGATGCTGTTTCGTAATTCTTTAATTGACCACATGCGCTGTAGTTTTTCAAACATAGTCGCGTGTATGAATTGATACGTGTTAGAAGGATAGTGACCCGCCAGCTTTTTCAATCTTCTCAAGAGCTTGTTTTGTTGCGTGACATCCAGTGATTATCAATTTTTTCTCTAATTCACCTGTTGCAACAATTTTTACTCCTCGATCTGGTTTACCCACAACACCAATATCTTTAAGTGTAAATGGTGTTACTTTGTCACCATCTTTACAGATGATGTTAAGTGTTCTGAGAGTGATGGTTTCTTTTTTATCGTGAGGACTTTTGAATCCACGAAGTTTGGGCATTTTTTGTAATGCTGCTTTGAGTCCTCTTCGTTTGTTTCCACTTTTTCCACCAGAACGAGAGCGCTGACCTTTTAGCCCACGTGCAGAATAGGTTCCTTTTCCACTTCCATTTCCACGACCAACACGTTTTGCTTTTCGTGTGGAACCTTTGCTGGTTTCGATTGTGTGTGCAGTTATAGAGTTCATAGTTCTTAGTTCCTGGTTCTTAGTTCCTGGTTCCTAGTTCTTGAAAATTACGTTGCCGTATTTTCCAAGAACCAAGAACCCTGAACGATGAACCTTTACTTATTTCTTACTTTCAACGTTATTAGTTTTTTTTGACTCTGTTTTTGGTGTTACTTTCTTTTTTGTCGTGGTTTTCTTTTTTGGATTTTCTGCTGTTTTTACGACGACATACTTTTCAGTCTTTGGTGTCGCTTTTGGTTTTGATTGCTGTGCTGCTTTTGCTTTTATTACCGCACCACTATTGAATGATTCAAGTGCTTTAAAGGTTGCTTTTACATTCGTAATTTTATTGTTTGTTTTTCCAAGCATTTTTGCTGAAGCATTTGGTACACCAGCCATTTCAAGGATTGTTCGGATTACACTTCCGGCGATAATTCCAGATCCTTTTGGTGCTGGTTTGAGCAATACTTTTCCTGCTTTATATTTTGCAAGAACTTTATGAGGAATGGTTTCTTTTATGATTGGTACGTTAATCATGTTTTTCTTTGCTTGACGTACAGCTTTTTCTACAGCAAGTTGTACATCACTTCCTTTTTGGACTCCATATCCTACTCGTCCGTTTTTATCACCAAGAAGAATACAACAACGAAAATTCATTTGTTTTCCACCTTTTGTTACCCGTGTTACTCGTGCAAGATCAACAATTTGTTGTTCAAATTCTGGTTTTTCTCTTTCCTCTCTTGCAGGGCGACGTCCACCTCTTTTTTTTATGTTATTTTCAGACATATGTTTGTTTATGACTAAAATACTAGACCGCCATCACGAGCACCCTCTGCGGCAGCTTTTACTCGACCGTGATATTGATATCCAGCACGATCAAAGACAATTGACGTAATTCCGGCAGCTTTTGCTTTTTCAGCTAGTACTTTTCCAAGAATATAGGCAACTTTTATTTTTCCTGATCTGTCTCCAGCATCTCCTTCTTTTGCATCTTTTTTGCTGTGAGCACTGACGAGTGTTTTTGATTCTTCATCATTGATAAGCTGCATGTAAAACCCTGTAAGGCTTCTTGTCACATTTAATCGTGGTCTTGTTGCTGTACCACTAATAACAGCTCGCACACGTGCTCGTCGTCTATTTCTTTTTTGGTCTCTTGTTATATTTGCTTTTTTCATACACTATATTTGTGGGCTATTATTACGCTCCTTTTGAGGATGTCTTTCCAGCTTTTCGACGAATTACTTCATCAACATACTTAATTCCCTTTCCTTTGTATGGTTCTGGTTTTCGTACTAATCGAATTTCAGCAGCAATTTGTCCAATACGTTCCTTATCAGTACTCTCTAGCATGATACGATTTTTTTCTGTTGAGGCAGTTACTTCGCTTGGAATTTTAAAAATCACTGGATGAGAATACCCTGCTTCAATTTTAACATCTGTTCCTTGCATTGATACTTTATATCCTACTCCGTTAATTTCAAGTTCTTTTTTGAATCCTTCAGTAACTCCGGTAATCATGTTTTTTACGTGAGATGCGAATGTTCCCCACAATGACTTTTGTAACTTGTCTGCACTATTTTGTACTTGAACCTCAATAACACCATCTGTGGTAGTTAGGGTTACACATGCATGTAATGCACGAGTAAGTGTTCCTTTTGGTCCGGTAACAATAATATCCCCGTCTTTCGTTTCAACGGTTACGCCTTGAGGAATTGTTATTTTTTGTTTTCCAATACGTGACATATAATTAGTTCATAGTTCGGAGCCAATAGTTCATAGGGAAAGCATCATTGTCTATGTACCATTGACTCTAAACAGATTAATATACGGAACAGACTACTTCTCCGCCTAGTCCTTCTTTTCGAGCATTTTTATCGCTCATAAGTCCTTTTGACGTAGAAATAATTGCTATTCCATATCCATTCAAAATTTTTGGAAGTTCGTCTGCTTTTTTGTACATTCGATGTCCTGGTTTACTTTCTCTTTTGATAGATTGTACTTTTGGTTCTTTTCCATTGTACACTAACGTGACATCTAATGTTTTTGGTGTTGTGTCTGTTATAGAGACATCTTTAATATACCCTTCTTCTTTGAGGATAGTAAGTAGTGCCCACTTAAACTTTGAGTATGGTAATGCTACATTGGCTTTTCTTACCATGTACGCATTTCTTATTCTTGTGAGCATGTCTGCGATTGGATCAGTCATCATAGGAAAACGATGCTATTATACAAAATTTATACAAAATTATTAATTACCAGCTTGACTTTCGAACTCCTGGGAGTTTTCCATCATTTGCTAGTTCACGAAAACAAATACGACAGAGACCAAATTTTCTCATGAACCCACGTTTTCTTCCACATTTCCAACACCGTCGGAGCAATCGAGTAGAAAATTTTGGTTTTTTGTTTGATTGTGCTATTTGTGCTTTCGTGGCCATATTTACTTGTTAGCTTCTTTAAATGGGAATCCAAGTTTGGTAAGAAGTGATCGTGCTTGTTCATCTGTCTTTGCCGTTGTCGTAATACACACTTCTAGTCCATGAACTTTGTTGAGATTATCAGCACTTACTTCTGGAAACGCAACATGTTCTTTCATTCCAATTGCACAATTTCCTTTTCCATCAAAACAATCTCTTTTTAACCCACGGAAATCTCGTACTCGTGGAAGCGCAAGATTAATGTATTTATACAAAAATTCATACATTTTTTCTCCTCGAAGTGTTACTGAGACTCCGATATTCATTCCTTCCCGTGTCTTAAAGTTTGAAATAGATTTTTTTGATTTATTGTGTACTGGTTTTTGTCCTGAAATTGTAGTAAGTGTTTTTTCTACCATTTCGATATAGGCATTATCTTTAACATGTCGCCCGTATCCAACATTAAGCACCACCTTTTCAATTTTAGGAATTTCCATGACATTTTTGAATCCAAATTCCTCTTTGAGTGCAGGGATTACTTCTTGTTTGTATTTTGTGTGTAGTACTGATTCCATATTTAGTCAATAACTTCGTTACTTTTTTTAGCAACTCGTTTTTTCTTATCTCCATCTGTTTTATATCCCACACGAGTAGCTTTGCTTGTTTTTGGATCGAGGAGCATTACATTACTCATATGCATTGGCGCAGATAATTCAATCACTTGTCCACTTTCTCCTTTTGCTCTTGCACGGAGATGTTTTTTCCGTTTGTTGAGTCCTTCAACAACAACAAATGATTGGTTTGTCTTTTTGCTTGTAAGTACTTGCATTACTTTCCCAGTTTTTGCTCGGTCTTTTCCTGAGAGTACTTTTACATTGTCGCCTGTTTTTATTTTCATATGGTAATAGTTCCTAGTTTGGAGCCAATAGTTCATAGCAAATTTCTCTTGCCTATGCACTATTGGCCCTAAACTTATTCTTATAAAACTTCTGGGGCTAATGATACAATTTTTTGGTACCCTTTCGTACGAATTTCTCTTGGGATTGGCCCAAAGATACGGGTTCCTTTTGGTTCTTTTGATTTTTTGTCAATAACGACCGCAGCGTTTTCATCAAATCGGATGTAGGTACCATCTTTTCGTCTTAATTCTTTTCGTTGTCTTACGACAACAGCATGTACTACCTCACCTTTTTTTACGGCAGAACGAGGAAGCGCTTCTTTGACACTACAGGTAATAATATCACCTATTCGTGCGAAACGTTTTTGGTATCCACCAAGCACCCGAATACACATGAGCTTTTTTGCTCCTGAATTATCAGCTACTTTTAACATTGTTAAGTGTTGAATCATATACTTCCTGAACGATTATTATGCTGTTTTTTTTACAATACGAATAAGTCGCCATCGTTTTGTTTTACTTAGTGGTCGGCATTCTTGCATTTCCACTACATCACCAAGAGCGGCTTGATTTGTCTCATCGTGTACAGCGTATTTTTTGTGAGTTTTATATTGTTTACTATATTTTGGGTGCATCTTAATCGTTTCAACCTGTACATGCACGGTTTTGTTTTCTGCGGTACTCACAACAATACCCTGAAATTTTCGTTGGACTTTTGGAATGGTATTGGTTGTTTTTTCTGTTTGTATCATATATACCGTGTTGTTTATATGCTAGTTGTTAGTTGGTTGATTGAGCAATGTCATGATTTTTGCAATGGTTTTTTTTGCATTGCGGAGTGATCGCACATCTTTCAGTTGGTTCTCACTTGCTTTATTTCTTAGCTCACGAACCTTATCTCGTTTTTGTGCGAGCAAATCATGAAGTTCATGTACTGTTTTTTCTTGTAATTCTGTTATGGTTGTCATATCGGATTATTATTTGGTTTTGTCTGATTTACTGACAACTTTTCCTTTTACTGGAAGTTTGTATGATGCTTGACTAAGGGCTTCACGGGCTTGATCTTCCGTTACCCCACCGATTTCAAACATGATAGTTCCTGGTTTTACTGTACATACATAGAACTCTGGGGCACCTTTACCTTTTCCCATAGGAACTTCTGATCCTTTTCTGGTTACCGGACGATCAGGGAAAATTCTGATCCAAACTTTTCCTTCTTTTCGTACATATCGTGTAATTACCCGGCGAGCAGCTTCAATTTGTCTTGAGCTTACCCATCCGTGTCCTAGTGCACGAATACCAAAATCTCCGAAGGCAACTGTTGTAAATCGTGTTGCATTTCCTTTATTCATTCGGCGTGGCTTGTGCCATTTTCTGTTTTTTTCGGCAATAACATATTCGAGTTGTTAGTTCCTAGTTCTTGGTTCCTAGTTCCTGAGGATTACACTATAGTATTCTTCATGAACCAAGAACCCTGAACAATGAACCGCTTATTATTTCTTTGCTTTTTGGGATTGTTTTTTTTGTTGACTCTCTTCTTCTGTTATTTCAAATCTATCTTTTCTTGTGAAGAGTTGTCCTCGGCAAATCCATACTTTCACTCCAATTTTTCCATAAATGGTGTTTGCTTCTACAAATGCGTAGTCTACATCACTTCTTAGAGTAATCAATGGAATTGTTCCTTCGGCAATGGTTTCTGTTCGAGCAATTTCAGCACCATTTAGTCGTCCAGCCATTTGTACTTTTACTCCTTGCGCGCCTGCTTTCATAACTCGTCCAATTGCTTGTTTCATGACTCGTCGAAATGGAATACGTCGTTCTATTTCAGATACCAGTGATTGTCCAACTACCATTGCAGATAATGACGGATTCTTTACTTCTCGAATGTTCAGTTTTACACGAAGTGAAAATGCAAGAATTTGTTTTTCGATATGCTGTCTTACTTCGTCTAATCCTTTTCCACCTCGGCCAATAATAAACCCTGGCTTTGCTGCAAGAATAGTAACTGTCATGTTTTTTGGTCCACGCTCAACACTTACTGCATCTACATGGGCATCTTTGAATTTCTTGCTGATGTATGCTCGAATAGCAATATCTTGTTTGGCAAAAAGCGCGTAGTCTTTTTTCTTTCCAAACCAACGAGAATCCCACGTATAGATGACTTGTGTTCGATGAATTTTTGGATGTACTTTATGACCCATATGTAGAGACTAGTTCTTAGTTCTGAACCAGTAGTTGATAGCGAATATATCTTGGCTATAAACTACTGGCTCTGAACTTGTTAAAATTATTTCTTACTATCAGCTTTATTTGTTTTTTTTGATTCTATTTTTTTCTCTTCTTTTTTCTCTGTTACTTTCTTTTCTGTTGCGGTAGGTACGTCACCTTCTATTACTATTGTAATGTGACTTGTTCGTTTTCGAATTTTTGATGCTCGCCCAAAAGCTCTTGGCATCCATCGGTATAGTGTTGCACCTTCATCAACATACGCTTCTTTCACCACGAGTGAATCAGCTATCATTTGATGATTATGCACTGCATTGGCAACAGCAGAATCAAGTAGTTTTTTTACAGGAAGAGCTGCATCTTTTGTGGATCCTTTGAGTGCTTGTTGTGCACTTGTTACTGATTGACGTCGAATTTGGTCAACCAATAATCGCACTTTTCGTGGACTCATTCGTAATCGTTTTAATTTTGCAATTGCTTGTGCTTTCATATGTGTTAATTCATAGTTTGGAGCCAATAGTGCTTATTGTTTTTTGTATCCGCCTTGTAAAAAGACAGATGCACTACTGGCCCTAAACTTGTTTTTACTTTTGAGCTTTAGCCATTTTACCACCATGTCCACGGAATTTTCGTGTTGGTGAAAATTCTCCAAGCTTGTGCCCAACTTTATTTTCGTCTACGTATACTTCAAGAAAGTCTTTTCCATTGTGTACGAGGAACGTAATTCCCACCATTTCTGGTGTAATTGTGCTTGCTCTCGCCCATGTTTTAATCGGTTTTTTGCTGGCCTCATCTTTTGCCTTCTTCACCTTTTGCATGAGCTTTGGATCAGTAAATGGTCCTTTTTTTAAACTCCGTGACATACTTTATTAGTTCTTAGATCAAAGTTCGGAACCAATAGTCTATAGCAAATATATTTTGGCTACGTACTATTGGTTCTGAACTTCTTAATGTTATTTCTTTTTCTTTCGAGATTTTACAATAAATTTGTCGCTCCATTTTCCTTTTTTTCTTGTCTTTACTCCTAGTGCTCGTTTTCCCCATTTGGTTTTTGGTCCACCTTTAATACCAATTGGACTATGTCCTTCACCACCACCATGAGGGTGATCTACCGGGTTCATATTTTTTCCTTTTACTACTGGTCTCCATCCAAGTTTTCGTTTTCTTCCTGCTTTTCCAAGTCGAACCAGTTTTTTATCACTGTTTCCTACTTGTCCAACAGTTGCCATACACTCTTTTGAAAACAATCTCATTTCTCCAGAAGGAAGCTTGATTTGTGCATATTTTCCTTCAAGTACTTGTAGTTGCGCTGAATTCCCTGCACCACGAACCACTTGTCCGCCTTTTCCTGGAGTTAGTTCGATGTTGTGTACAAACATTCCCACAGGAATGTAGCGAAGTGGCATGCGTGATCCAATAGTTGACTCAATTTGTGTTTGTGAAGACATTACAGTATCACCAACATTTAATCCTTTTGGAGCAAGAATATATGATTTTTTTTCATTGGAACATTCAATCAACGCAATGTGTGCTCCACGATTTGGATCGTATTCAATTGAAATTACTTGTGCAGGTACATCAAAATCTTGTCGACGAAAGTCGATAACTCTATATAACCGTTTAACCCCACCACCTCGGTGACGAACAGTGATTCTTCCTGTGTTATTTCGTCCGCTGTGTTTATTCAAACTAGTGGTCAAAGATTTTTCTGGTCGTTTTTTTGTAAGATCCGAAAAATCCAACACGCTTGCTTTTCGTCTTCCTGGGGTTGTTGGTTTGTAGACTTTTACTGCCATATATGAAATTAGTTCTTAGTTTCACCCTCCGGGTGATCAGCCATAAGCTGACGTAATTCGGAGCCAATAGTCTATAGCAAATTTCTTTTGGCTATGCACTATTGGCCCTGAACTGATCGGTTATACTCCTTCGTGGATTTGGATAGTTTTCCCTTTTGGAAGTGAAATGATTGCTTTTTTCCAATCTTGTCGTCTTCCCTGTCGCAATCCGAATCGTACACTTTTTCCATCCATGTTCAATACACGAACTTTCCTTGGCATTATGCCATATACGTCTCGTACTGCGTTTTTAATATCAACTTTTGTTGCTTTTGAGGATACTACAAATGAATACACGCTGTTTGACTCTCCCATAAGGGCTTTTTCTGTAAGGAGAGGACGAACAAGAACTATATGTGCCTGGCTGTTTGAAGCAGCATCTTTTTGTACATTTGCTGTCTTTACTACCGTTTCTTTGTTCTTTGGTGATTTTTCAGCTTTTGGTGTGGTTTCTGTTGTTGCTGATTTTTTGTTGATTTTATCTAAAATTCCCATATGCTGAGTATACTTAGCCTAAACGTGTTTGGAGTACGTCTACTGCATTTTTGGTCGCAATAATGTACTGGTGATTTAACAGATCGACAACATTTACATCTATCGCTGGCTTGATATCAAATTTTTGAATATTTCTAATTGCTCGTTCGATATTTGTATTTTTTTCTCCAACAAGGAGCAATGTTGATCTTCCTGCACCTGGCAATACGTTTCTTAGTGCTGATAGCTCTTTTGTTTTTCCTTGTGTTTCAATCGTATCAAGAATTACAAATTTTTCATCTTTTACCTTTGCTGAAAGGGCCATGTTTACTGCCCGTTTTTTCATTTTTGCGTTGATCTGTTTGGTGAAATTTTTGATATTTCGTGGTCCAAATGTTACTCCTCCACCTTTCCAAATTGGTGAACGAATTGACCCGTGACGTGCTCGCCCTGTTCCTTTTTGTTTCCATGGTTTTTTTCCACCACCACGTACTTCACTTTTCAATTTTGTATGTGCCCATGGTTGTCTAGCGTTTGCAGTAATAGCTACATACACTTGGTGAATAAGGTTCATTACTGGTGTTACGAAAAATACATTATCGTTCAGTTCGATATCGCCCGCTTTGTTACCTTCTTGATTGTATACTGATACTTTTGCCATATATATAATAGTTCAGGGTTCTTAGTTCGGAGCCTCACCCTATGGGTGGTCAGCCTCTAGCTGAAATAATTATTTAGATTCTTCAGCAGGAGTTTCTTCTGCTTTAGGTTCTTCTTGTTGTGTTTCTTGTTCCGCTGTATGTTCTTCTGGTGTTGGCTGTTCAGTTACAGGAATTTCTTCTATTTTGATTTCAATTTTTCCTTCTGGAGTAGAGATCATAAGCAGTCCTCCACGTCCGCCAGGGACAGCACCTTTTACCAGAATCTCATTTGTATCGCTGAGTACTTCTAGAATTTCTAAATTTTTTACGGTTATTTTGTCATCTCCCATGTGCCCTCCCATTCGGGTTCCTTTAAATACTCTTGCGGCATCTGTTGCTCCGATACTTCCTGGCATTCTGAGCTGATCTTTATGACCATGAGACGCTGGAGACCCAGCAAAGTTGTGACGTTTTACCACACCTTGGAATCCTTTTCCTTTTGAAATTCCACTCACTTTAACTTTTTCTCCTACTTGAAAAATTGAAACATCAAACATGTCACCACGCTTGAGCCCATGATCTTCATTTTCAGTTCTAAAATCTCGGGTATTTTTTACCGCGTCCAATCCTTTAAGATGTCCTTGAAGTGGTTTGGTAAGCCGAAACGTTTTTTGCTTTCCAAATCCAATTTGTACAGCACTCACTCCGTCTTTTTCTTTTGTCTTTACTTGCGTCACTACGCATGGACCCGCTTGTACTCGAGTAACAGGAACAACTGTTCCATCTTCTTTGAACACTTGCGTCATGCCGAGTTTTTTTCCCAAAATGAATTTCATACTTGTTTATCGTAACAAAAAACTAGAAGTAATTTCTCGAACAGTTCGAACGATTACTTCTAGTCTTTACGCATTGTCATAATAGAAGCATAAGGCTACTTTATGAAATATTGTGTAAAGGTTGTTTTATAGATGAATATGCGATTTCTCCTGACATACTTCTTGTTCGTACAAATGTTTTCCTTTTTTGGATCTTATTTGTGTAACAATATATGTCATTTTTCAGCGCGATTAGTGTACTTGTTTTTATTTTTTTTGTCAAGCACTACTTAGCGGATACTTTTTTGTGCGTTTCCCTAGGGAAACGATGGTATTGGCCACCCGGAAAAAAACATCACTGTTAATATCTTTTCCCGGATGACCAGGCCAATCCGGTGGTTATGACATTTTAATTTCAACGTCAACTCCACTTGGCAAATTGAGATTCATGAGTGCATCAATTGCTTTTGGATTTGGGTTGATAATGTCGATTAAGCGTTTATGTGTACGAATTTCATACTGTTCAGCAGATGTTTTATGAACAAACGTTGAACGGTTTACGCTGAATTTTTGCTTATATGTTGGCAATGGAACTGGACCAACAACCTTTGCACTATTTCTTTCAGCAGTATCGATGATTTTTTTGGTAACCGTATCGATAATTTTATTGTCGTACGCACAGATCTTAATTCTTACCTTTGGACCTGCTTGTTTTTCTGTCGTTTGTGCCATAGATGATTGTCAAAAAGAACAATGCAAGGGAAGCCTTATCGGGCTTCCCTTTACATATGTTTACTATTTAATAATTTTTGTTACAACACCAGCTCCTACTGTTCTTCCACCTTCACGGATAGCAAAACGTACTTTATCTTGCATCGCAACTGGTACGATGAGTTTGATAACAACGTTTACTGTGTCTCCTGGCATAACCATTTCTGTTCCTTCTGGAAGCACCACTTCTCCAGTTACATCAGTTGTACGAATGTAAAACTGTGGTTTGTATCCTTTGAAAAATGGCTTGTGTCGTCCACCTTCTTCTTTGGTAAGTGCGTACATTTCTGCTTCAAATTCAGTGTGTGGAGTAATTGTTCCTGGTTTTGCAAGTACTTGTCCACGTTGAACATCTTCTTTTTTCACACCACGAAGAAGGATACCGGCGTTGTCACCAGCTTCACCTCGAGAAAGTGATTTGTTAAACATCTCTACTCCTGTAACTGTTGTTTTTGTTGTTTCTTCTGACATTCCGACGATTTCAACTTCTTCTCCAACTTTTACTACACCACGTTCAATACGACCAGTTACTACTGTTCCTCGTCCTTCAATTGAGAACACGTCTTCAATTGGCATGAGGAAATCTTTATCAAGATCACGTTGTGGTTGTGGAATGTATTCATCAAGTTTTGCAAGCAAATCAAGAATTGGTTTTGCTGCTGCTTCATCTGATGGATTTTCTAATGCTTTTAGTGCTGAACCACGGATAATTGGTGTTTCATCACCTGGGAAATCATATTTTTTAAGAAGATCACGAATTTCTTCTTCTACTAGGTCGATAAGTTCTGGATCAGATACTTGGTCGACTTTGTTCAAAAAGACGATAATGTATGGCACACCAACTTGTTTTGCAAGAAGGATGTGTTCACGAGTTTGTGGCATTGGACCGTCTGCTGCTGATACTACAAG